>JAYUZI010000107.1:0-9782 GCA_043751915.1 Gammaproteobacteria bacterium
GCGCCGTGGGCCACCACGCCGACGGCGCAGGCGATCTGCCACATGGTGGACCTGGCCGAGGGCAAGGACCTGTGGTACGACCCGCGCCTGATCCTCGCCGACGTGGTGGCGCAGTGCCGCGCGGCCGGGCTCCACCCGGTCGTGGCCTGCGAGCTCGAGTTCTATCTGATCGACCCGCGCCGTGGCGCGGACGGCAGCATCAGCGTCGGCGCCCCGCCGGGCCGCACGCCGGCTCGGCGCGCCGCCAACCTGTCGCTCGACGCCGTGGATGACATGGCGGTATTCCTCGATCGCGTTAATGAGGCGGCGATGATCCAGCAGCTGCCGGTCTGCGGTGCGGTCGCGGAGTACGGCATCGGCCAGTACGAGGTGAACCTGCGCCACCTCGCCGACCCGTTGCTGGCGGCGGACCAGGCGGTGCTGCTCAAGCGCCTCGTCAAGGGCGTCGCACGGTCGCTCGGCATGGAGGCGACGTTCATGGCGAAGCCGTTCATGGACCAGCCCGGCAGCGGCCTGCACGTGCACGTGAGCCTGGTCGACGAGGCGGGACGCAATCGCTTTGGCGCCGCGAACGGCGATGCGCTGCTGCGCCAGGGCATCGCGGGGATGCAGGCGCTGATGTACGACTCGATGGCGCTCTATGCACCCAACTTCAACTCGCAGCGCCGGTATCTTGGCAAGTTCGTGCCGACCAACCGCGACTGGGGGCACAACAACCGCAGCGTGGCGTTCCGGGTGCCGCCGGGCGACGGCGAAGCGCGCCGCATCGAGCACCGGGTCGCCGGAGCCGATGCCAGCCCGCACCTGACCATGGCGGGGATCCTCGCGGCACTCCACCACGGGATCAGCAACCGGCTCGAGTCCGGCGAACCGGTCGACGGACGCTTTGCCGACGGCGAGGACGCGGACTTCCCGGGCGACCTGATCGTGGCGCTCGAGCGGTTCGAGAAGTCGAGCCTGCTTGCGAAGTACCTCCCGGCACGGTTCCTGCGCGTGTACTCCGAGGTCAAGCGCGGCGAGTACGCCGACCTGATCGGAAACGTGTTCGGGCGCGAGTACGACTTCTACGCCTGAACGGGACGGGGGCGGCCGCCGTAGTACGTTTCGGGTCGCCTGGCAATAGCAAAAGGGCAGCGCCGGGTATTCTTTCCCCGGCCGGTCTTAATAAGATCTTTAGTTAAAACAAATAGTTAAATGTGTTTGCGGCAGCGCAATAAACGCTGCTCCCAGGCATTCCCCGGGGGACTGGAACCACTGGCCTATGGTCTAATGTCGCTCATCTCGCTTCCTGTCGGCGACCACCTGCTTGCATTGAGCGGTAGGTCGCCGGAGCCCGTTTCATGTCTGCCAGACGCCCATTGATCGGAATTCCCGCCGACCGCCGCCTGCTGGGGCCGCAGGCCTACCACCTCGCGGGGGAGAAATATGTCGCGGCGGCGCTCGACGCCGCGGGCGTCATTCCGGTGATCGTGCCGGCGCTCGGCCGTGAGCTCGAAGACGAGAGCCTGTTCGCCTCGCTACATGGGCTGCTGTTCATGGGCAGCCCCTCGAATGTTGAGCCGCGCCATTACCGTGGCGAGCCGAGCGACACGGGCACGCTGCACGACCCGCATCGCGATGAGACCACGCTGCCGCTGATCCCGCGCGCAGTGGCGGCGGGCATGCCGGTTTTTGGTATCTGCCGCGGCTTCCAGGAAATGAATGTCGCCTTTGGCGGCACCCTGTGGCAAAAACTCCATGAAGTGCCGGGGCACCTTGATCACCGCGAGAACAAGGACCAGACGCTCGAGCAGCAATATTCAGCGGCTCATGACATCTCACTGGTACCCGGTGGACTGCTGCAGCGCCTGGCCGGTGGGGCAGAGCGCGTCACGGTCAATTCGCTCCACAGCCAGGGCGTGCGTGAGCTCGGGCCCGGCCTGACAGTCGAGGCGCGCGCCCCGGATGGCGTGATCGAAGCATTCCGTGTCACGGCGGCACGCAATTTTGCGCTCGCCGTGCAATGGCACCCCGAGTGGCGGGTGCTGGACAACCATTTCTCGACGGCGCTGTTTGCCGAGTTCGGCGCGGCCTGCCTGGAACAAATGCAAGCAAGGTGATTTATGTCCAATGAAATCCAGCAATTCTTCCGCGATCACGGCATTTCCGAGGTCGAGGCCATCATCCCCGACATGGCCGGCATCGCGCGCGGCAAGCTGATGCCCGCCGAGAAATTCGCCGAGGACGCCGGCATGCGGCTGCCCGAAAGCATCTTCCTGCAGACCGTGACCGGGGATTATCCGAGCGATACCTCTTCGGCGATGAGCCCGGCGGAAATCGACATCGTGCTCAAGGCCGACCCGAAGACGGTGCGCGTGGTGCCCTGGGCTGCGGAGCCGACGGCGCAGGTGATCCACGATTGCTTCTATTCCGACGGCAAGCGCGTGACGATGGCGCCGCGCCAGCTGCTGCAGCACGTGCTCGAGCTTTACGCCGAGCGCGGCTGGGAAGCGGTGGTGGCGCCCGAGCTCGAGTTCTACCTGGTCGAGCCCAACATCGACGCCGATTACCAGCTCAAGCCCCCTGTTGGCCGCTCCGGCCGCTCGGAGCCCGGCCGGCAGTCCTACAGCATCGCGGCAGTCAACGAGTTTGATCCGCTGTTCGACGACATGTATGCCTTCTGCGAAGCACAGGACATCGAGATCGATACCCTGATCCACGAGGACGGCCCGGCGCAGATGGAGATCAACCTGGTGCACGGCGACCCGCAGGCGCTCGCCGACCAGGCGTTCCTGTTCAAGCGCACGGCGCGCGAAGCGGCCCTGCGCCACAAGATGTATGCGACCTTCATGGCCAAGCCCCACGCCAAGGAGCCGGGCAGCGCCATGCACATCCACCAGAGCATTGTTGATCGCCACACCCGCGCCAATGTCTTCAGCAATGCGGACGGCACTCCCTCAGCGCTGTTCTTCGGGCACATCGCCGGGTTGCAGCGTTACCTGCCCTCGGCGATGAGCCTGTTCGCGCCCAATGTGAATTCCTACCGGCGCGTCGGCCAACGAGGCTTGGCGCCGGTCAACGTGCAATGGGGCTACGACAACCGCACCGCGGGCCTGCGGGTGCCGGTGTCAGGTCCGGACGACCGGCGCGTGGAAAATCGGCTGGGCGGCGCGGACGCGAATCCCTACATCGCCATTGCCGCCTCGCTCGCCTGCGGGTACCTGGGGATGGTGCAAAGCCTCCAGCCCAGCGAGCCGGTTGTCGGCAGCGCCCACGACTTGCCTTGGGATCTGCCGCGCTCGCTCGACGATGCCCTCAAACGCCTCAAGGACTGCCAGCCGCTGGTGAACCTGCTGGGGCTCCCGTTCGTGGCCGCCTATACCATCGTCAAGGAGGCCGAGCACGAAGTGTTCCTGCAGGTGATCAGCTCCTGGGAGCGCGAGCACCTGCTGCTGAACGTCTAGCGCCGCGATGAATCGCAGGCCGGGCCGCTGCGCCGCCGGGTGCGCTAGTATATGCGGGAGGAACGGGGCGGCTGCGGCCCCGGCCGACCGGGTGCGAAACAACATATAAATTGTCGCCAGGAGCCTGCCCATGATCCGCAAGTACGGTCACTACGCACTGACCGCTCTGGCCGCCATTGCGCTCGCGGCTTGCGGCGCACAGCACGCGGCCACGCCCTCGGCCGCCACGGCCGCGAGCGGCGCCTCGACGTCGCTTACCGACGATGAAAAAGTGCTCAACGTCTATAACTGGTCCGATTACATCTCGCCCGATGTAGTGCCGGCCTTCCAGAAGGAATACGGCATCAAGGTCAACTACGACGTCTTCGACTCCAACGCGGTGTTGCAGACCAAATTGCTGGCCGGCCAGACGGGCTACGATATCGTCGTGCCGTCGGCCAATTTCATGGCGCTGCAGATCAAGGCCGGCGTGTTCCAGAAGCTCGACAAGGCGCGCATCCCCAACCTCAAGAACGTGGATCCGGATATTGCCAAGCGCTTCGATCCGCTCGATCCTGGCATGCAATACGGGGTGAACTATTTCTGGGGCACCTCCGGCGTCGGCTATAACGTCGAGAAGATCAAGGCCGCCATGCCCGATGCGCCGGTTGACAGCTTGCGCATGTTCTACGACCCGCAAGTGCTCAAGCACTTCAAGAACTGCGGGGTGTCGATCCTTGATGAGCCGGAGGAAGTCGTCAATACGGTGTTCGTGTATCTGGGTCTGCCCGCCAACAGCGAGCAACCCGAAGACCTCGCGAAGGCGGAAAAAGTGCTGCTGGCGATGCGACCCTACGTACGCTACGTCAATTCCTCCAAGTACATCGAAGACCTGGCCAATGGCGAAATCTGCCTGGCGCTGGGCTGGAGCGGGGATGTCGGGCAGTCGGGGCTGCGGGCCCGGGAAGCCGGAAACGGCAATATCATCAAGTACAGCATCCCCACCGAGGGTGCGGTGATGTTCTTCGACATGCTGGCGATACCCGCCGATGCCCTGCATCCGAAGAACGCGCACCTGTTCATTGACTACCTGATGCGCCCGGATGTGTCGGCCAAGAATTCGAGCGCCGTGCACTTCGCTTCGAGCAACGCCGCGGCCTATGCGTTGATTGATCCTGCCATCTTCAACGACCGGGGCATCTTTCCCGGGCCCGAGGCCAAGGCGCATCTGGTTCCCAATTTACCGCGCTCGCAAGCCTACACCCGGCTGCTGTCGCGCATGTGGACCCGATTCAAGTCTGGGCGATGAAATAGATAATGGCTGAAACACGCACCAAGACGCCTGAGCCATGGCTGGATCCGCGCGCCGAGGCCTACATCCGCGTCGAAAACGTCACCAAGCGCTTTGGCACCTTCGTGGCTGTCAATAACGTCTCGCTGAAAGTATTCAAGGGCGAGATCTTCTGCCTGCTGGGTGGCTCCGGGTGCGGCAAGACCACGCTGTTGCGCATGCTCGCGGGCTTCGAGCAACCCTCGTCGGGCGCGGTGTTCATCGACGGCCAGGACATGGCCGGCATCCCGCCCTACGAGCGCCCGGTCAACATGATGTTCCAGTCCTACGCGCTGTTCCCGCACATGACAGTCGCCGGCAACGTGGCCTTCGGGCTCGAGCAGGAAAAGCTCAAGCGCGCGGAGATCAATCGCCGCGTCGAGGAGATACTCGACATCGTCAAACTAGGCGAATATGCCGCGCGCAAGCCACACCAGCTCTCGGGTGGCCAGCGCCAGCGCGTGGCGCTGGCGCGTTCATTGGTCAAGCGCCCGAAACTGCTGCTGCTCGATGAGCCGCTGGGCGCGCTCGACCGGAAACTGCGCGAGCACACGCAGTTCGAGTTGCTCAGCATTCAGGAAAAACTTGGTGTCACCTTCGTGGTCGTCACGCACGACCAGGAAGAGGCGATGACGCTGTCCTCGCGCGTCGGCGTCATGAATCGCGGCGAGATCGTCCAAGTGGGCACGCCGCGGCAGATCTACGAATTCCCGGCCTCGCGTTTCGTCGCCGACTTCATCGGTTCGGTGAACCTGTTCGAAGGTCAGCTCACTGAAGACGAGCAGGATCACGTGCGGGTGAGGTGCGAGGAACTCGGCACGCCAGTGTACGTCGATCATGGCATGAGCGCGCCGCCGCTGGCGCTGTGCTGGGTCGCGGTGCGACCGGAGAAGATCGTGCTGGGGCGCGAGCGGCCTGCGACCGCCGATAACTGGACGCACGGCACGATTCACGACATGGCCTACATGGGCGACATGACCGTGTTCGTGGTGAAGCTTGATTCCGGGCGCCAGGTGCGCGTCACGCAGGCCAACCGCACCCGCAAGCCCGAGGAACAGTTCGTGTGGGACGAGAGCGTGTACCTGTCATGGGACGCGTCCAGCCCCGTGGTGGGGATGGGCTAGGGCCCGGCAACACCCATGGGATTGCCCCACAGCCGTCTGACCAGGCCCTGGGAACCGCTCTGGCAGTTCCTATACCGGCTGCGCCCGGCACGCTGGTCCGCCTACGTGCGCGACCACTGGATCGGCAAACCCCTGGTCACGGCGGTGCCGATGATTTGGCTGCTGCTGTTCTTCATGGTGCCATTCATCATTGTGTTTGGCATTTCCTTCTCGCAGTCGGTCCTGGCGATTCCGCCCTACGAGTCGCTGTGGGGCTGGGTGGACGACAAGGTGCTGACGCTGCGGCTGCACTTCGGCAATTACAACTACCTGTTCACCGATGACCTGTACGTCAGCTCCTACCTGTATTCGGTCAAGGTCGCCGCGGTCTCGACGCTGTTCTGCCTGCTGCTGGGTTACCCCATGGCCTACGGTATTGCGCGTTCGACCCCGACCCGGCGCAACCTGTTCCTGATGCTGATCATCCTGCCGTTCTGGACTTCCTTCCTGCTGCGCGTCTATGCCTGGATCGGCCTGCTGAAGAACAACGGCGTCATCAACAACGTGCTCATGTCGCTTGGTGTGATCGACCACCCGATCACGATGATGCAGACCGATTTCGCCGTCTACATCGGCATCGTCTATTCCTACCTGCCGTTCATGATCCTGCCGCTGTACTCGAATCTCGAGAAGCACGACCGCACGCTGCTCGAGGCGGCCGCCGATCTGGGCTCGCGCCCGTGGAAGGCGTTCATGCGTGTCACCTTGCCGCTGTCAGTCCCGGGTATCGTCGCCGGGTCGCTCCTGGTGTTCATTCCGGCGGTCGGCGAATACGTTATTCCCTCGCTCCTCGGTCGCACCGATCAGCTGATGATCGGTCGGGTGCTGTCCGATGAGTTCTTCGAGAACCGCGACTGGCCGGTGGCGAGCGCGGTGGCCATCGCCATCCTGATCCTGCTGGTGGTGCCGA
The DNA here is from genome assembly GCA_043751915.1 of Gammaproteobacteria bacterium. Classification (GTDB taxonomy): domain Bacteria; phylum Pseudomonadota; class Gammaproteobacteria; order Steroidobacterales; family Steroidobacteraceae; genus FEN-1191. Next base: position 6,826 of record JAYUZI010000107.1, read on the forward strand.
TCCTGATCTTCCAGCGCTATCAGAACCGGGAGCTGGCGCACAAATGATCGGCGGCCGGAAATTCTTCGTGCCGACGATGCTGGCCTTCGGCTTCGCGTTCCTGTACGTGCCGATCCTGTCGATGATGTTCTTTTCGTTCAACTACTCGAAGCTGGTCACGGTCTGGGACCATGCCAATTCGCCGACGCTCAAGTGGTACGGGTTGCTGTTCCGGAACGAGCAGATCATGGGTGCCGCCTGGCTGTCGATCCGGATCGCGACCATGAACGCCTGCATTTCGGTGGTGCTCGGCACACTCGCCGGCCTGGTGCTGGCGCGCTTCGGGCGCTTCCGGGGCCGCACGCTGCTCGCGGCGATGACCACCGCGCCACTGGTCATGCCCGAAGTCATCACCGGTCTGGCAATGCTGCTGCTGTTCGTCGCCATGGAGCAGCTCATCGGCTGGCCGGCGGGGCGCGGCGTCACCACCATCACCATCGCGCATGTGACCTTCTCGATGGCCTACGTGACCGTCATTATCCAGTCGCGCCTGGCCAATTTCGACGATTCCCTGGAAGAGGCCGCGATGGACCTGGGCGCGCGCCCGGCCAAGGTGTTCTGGCGCATCACGCTGCCGCTGATCATGCCGGCGATCATTTCAGGCTGGCTGCTGGCTTTCACGCTTTCCTGGGATGACGTGGTGATCTCGCAGTTCGTGGCCGGCCCGAGTTCGACCACGCTGCCGATGGTGATCTTCTCCAAGGTGCGCCTCGGCGTGAGCCCGGACGTGAATGCGCTGGCGACGTTGATGGTGCTGATCGTGGCCACCGGCGTGGTGCTGTCAGCCCTCGTGATGCAGCGCCAGGAGAAGCGGCGCGCGCGTGAGATGCAGCTCGCCGCCAGTGACTGAGCCCGGCCGCGCGCGCATGCGGCCTGGTAAGCTGCCCGACGTCGGCACGACGGTGTTCGCGCTCATGTCGCGCCGCGCCGCCGCGCGCGGCGCGATCAATCTTGGCCAGGGGTTCCCCGATTACCCGATCGATGCGCGACTGACGGCACTGGTCACGCAGGCGATGAGCGAGGGGCACAACCAGTACGCGCCGACGCCGGGCCTGCCGGTGCTGCTGGAAGCGATCGCCCGCAAACTCCAGCGCGGCTACGGCGTCGGAGTCGATCCGCACCAGGAAATCACCGTGACGCTCGGTGCGACCGAGGCCCTGTATTCGACCATCCAGGCGCTGGCCGGCGCGGGTGACGAAGTGCTGGTGTTCGATCCCGCCTACGATTCCTACGATCCGGCGGTGCGCCTGGCCGGGGCGCGCTGCGTGCACCTGCCGCTGGCGCCGCCGCTGTTCCGTCCCGACTGGGACCGGGTGCGCGCCGCCGTGAACGGGCGCACGCGGCTGGTGATCATCAATTCGCCGCAGAACCCGGCCTGCAGCTGCTTCGGATCCGAGGACCTCGACGCGCTCGCCGTGCTGCTGCGCGGCCGCGATTGCCTGGTGCTGTCCGATGAAGTGTATGAACACATGGTGTACGACGGCGCGCGGCATGCCAGCGTGCTCGCGCACGCGGAGCTGCGGGCCCGCAGCGTCGCGGTGTATTCCTTCGGCAAGACCCTGCACGCCACCGGGCTGCGGGTCGGTTACGCCGTGGCGCCGCCCGCGCTCACTGACGAGTTGCGAAAAGTGCATCAGTTCAATACCTTCACGATCGCGACCTGCCTGCAACACGCGATTGCCGGCTACCTCGCCGAGCGACCCGAGTGCGGCGCGGACCTGTCCGGTTTTTTCCAGAGCAAGCGCGATCGCCTGGCGGGGCTGCTCGAGGGCAGCGGATTGCGGCTGCTGCGTTCCGCCGGTTCGTACTTCCAGCTGGCCGATTACAGCGCTGTCGATGCTCGCGGCGATGTCGAACTGGCCGGAGCACTGATCGACGAAGCCGGGGTAGCGACCATTCCATTGTCCGTGTTCTACCGTGAGCCACCGCCCATGAAACTGCTGCGGCTGTGTTTCGCCAAGCGTGATGACACACTGGTCGAGGGCGCGCGCCGCCTGTGCTCCTGGGCGGAGCGGCAGCGTACAATGGCATGATGGATAAATTCACGCGCCTGAATCACCCGCCCACGGTCCCGCTCCCGGCCGGCAATCGCCCGGTAGTCACGCCGATCTACCAGAGCGTGAAGTTCGAGTTTGAGACCGTCGAGGAAAGCGTGCGCAACTGGCGCGGTGAAGCGCCGGGCTTTAACTATCTGCGCTCCTCGAACCCGAATTCGCGGCAGCTTGAACTGACGCTGGCCGGACTCCAGGGGCGGGATGATTGCCTGGTCTGCGCCTCCGGGGTCGGTGTCCTGGCCCAGACGCTCCTGTCGCTGACGAAGCAGGGCGACCACGTGCTGTGCTTCGTCGAACTGTACGGGCCGACGCGGCATCTGATCAGGCGCACGCTCGCCCGCTTTGGCGTCACGCACACGCTGCTGTCGGTCAATGACCTGGCGGGGATCGAGCGTGTGCTGGCGACGACGCCAACACGGCTGGTGATGTTCGAGAGTCCGACCAATCCGATGAACCGCATCGCCGACATCGCGGCGATCACGCGTCTGGCGCGGGCGCACGGCGCGCTGACAGTGATGGACAACACGCTGGCCGGTCCCCACCAGCACGGGCAGTTCGACGTGGACGTTCTCCTGCACAGCCTCACCAAGTTCGCCGCCGGACACGGTGATGTGATGGGCGGCGCGTTGATCGCCAGCGCCGAACTGATCGGCCGGATACGTCCCGAGTTCAACGTCCTGGGCGGGGCACTCGACCCGCACGCGGCGTTCCTGATCCAGCGCGGCCTCAAGACCTACGCGCTGCGTTACCGCCAGCAGACCGCCCGCGCGCAGCGGGTGGCCGAGTTTCTCGCCGCGCACCCGGCGGTGGCGGCAGTGCATTACCCGGGTCTGCCGGACCATCCCGGGCACGCGCTGGCGCGCG
>JAYUZI010000108.1:0-28111 GCA_043751915.1 Gammaproteobacteria bacterium
TTGCCACGCTGCACAGGCAGGTAAGATTCGATTCGCGCAAACTGTTCTGCGGTAATTTCCATGCCGCCATTATATCAGATAGTGTTAACAGGCCCTAGCTGATCGGCCGCACCCGCACGGTGCGGATCGAGTTGTCGACGGTCTGCAGTACCTCAAATTCCAGCGCGCCGATGCGCAGCGAGGTGCCCGCCTGCGGGATGTTCTCCAGTTTTTCGAGCAGCAGTCCGTTGAGCGTCTTGGGGCCGAGGTCGGGCAGCTGCCAGCCCAGTGAGCGGTTCAGCGCGCGGATCGTCGCGCTGCCGTTGACCAGCCACGCGCCGCTGGCGTCGCGGTGCACGTCCTTGTGGCCGACCGTGGCCGGGTCGGTGGTGAACTCGCCGACGATCTCCTCGAGCAGGTCCTCGAGCGTCACCAGCCCCTCGATGTCGCCATATTCGTTGACGACGAAGGCGTGCCGGCGCCGGTTGCGCTGGAACTGCGCGAGCTGGTGCATGAGCGAAGTGCCCTCGGGGACAAAGTAGGGCTCGCGCGCCGCGGCCAGCTCGATGAGCCGCTCGCGGGTCAGCGAGCCGCGCGCAAATTCCTGCGCGGTGCGCTTCATGTGCAGGATGCCGACCAGATTGTCGAGCTCGCCGTCGTACACCGGCAAGCGCGTGTGCGGGGTCTGGCGGAGCCGCTCCAGCACATCTTCCCAGTCGCCGGAAATATCGACCCCGGCGATGTCCTGGCGCGGAATCATGATGTCGTTCACTGTCACCCGCTCCAGGTCGAGGATCGACAGCAGCATCTGCCGGTGGCGCGCGGGGATCAGCGCGCTCGACTCGCTCACCACGGTGCGCAGCTCCTCGGCACTCAGGGCCTGCGCACCGCGCGCGGCGCCCTGCATCCCGAACAGGCGCAGGAACCCGTAGGCGGCGCGGTTGGTGATCCACAGCGCCGGCCAGGTGAGCCAAAGCAGCACGCGGTAGACCATGGTCGAGTTCAGCGCCACCGCTTCGCTGTGCACGGCGGCGTAGATCTTCGGGGCCAGCTCGCAGAAGACGATGATGAACACGGTCAGTCCGAACATCGCCACCGGCAGCGCGTGCTCGTAATGCGCGCGCAGCGCCAGCAGCGTGGCCACGGTCGAGGCGGCCACGCTGGCGAGCGCCAGGATCACCAGGTTGGCCCCCAGCCACTGGTCGGGCTTGGCCAGCAGCCGCTCGAGCGCGCGCGCGCGGCGCTCGCCGGCGGCGGCGCGGGTGCGGACCCGGTAGCGGTTGACCGACAGCATCGCCACCTCGGTGCCCGAGGAAAAGGCGATCACGATGAGCAGGCCCAGCAGCGTCAGGATCAGTTCGGGGGTCGGAGCCGTATCCACGCGGACACCTTGCATCTACTTGGGGGCCCATAGCATAGAGCCTGCGCGGCGCCCGTTGGCGGTACCGTATAATTGCCCGATGTTTGACCAGTTAACCGGGCGGCTCAGTGCGGCGGTGGCCGCCCTGCGGGGCCGCGGGCGCCTCAGCGAAGACAACATCGCCGACACGCTCCGCGAGGTGCGTATCGCGCTGCTCGAGGCCGACGTGGCGCTGCCGGTGGTCAAGCGCTTCATCGATGCCGTCAAGGTGCGCGCGCTGGGCACCGAGGTCAGCGCCAGCCTCAGCCCAGGTCAGGCGCTGGTCGGCATTCTGCACCGTGAACTGGTGGCGCTGCTCGGTGGCGCAAGCAACGGCCTGGCGCCCAACGTGACCCCGCCGCTGGTGGTGCTGCTCGCGGGCCTGCAGGGCGCGGGCAAGACCACGACCGCCGGCAAGCTCGCCCGGTGGCTCAAGGAGACGCACAAGCGCCGCGTGCTGCTGGTGAGTACCGACGTGCGGCGGCCGGCGGCCATACTCCAGCTCGAGCGGCTCGCCGGGCAGGTCGAGGCTGATTTCTTTGCGCCGCCGCCTGCTTGCATTGACCCTGCCGCGATTGCGCGTGCGGCCCTGGCGCAGGCCCGCAGTGGCGTCTACGACGCACTGATCGTCGACACGGCCGGGCGGCTGCATATCGACAGCGAATTGATGAGCGAAGTGCAGGAAATCGACGCCGCCGTGAGCGCGCACCAGCGCTTGTTCGTGGTCGACGCCATGTCGGGCCAGGATGCGCTCAATTCGGCCCGCGCCTTCGGGGCTGCCCTGGAACTCACGGGCATCATCCTCACCAAGGCCGACGGCGATGCCCGCGGCGGCGCGGCCCTGTCGGTGCGCGAGGTGACCGGCAAGCCGATCGTGTTCCTGGGCGTCGGTGAGAAGAGCGAGGCGCTCGAGCTGTTCGACCCCGAGCGCATGGCCCGGCGGATCCTCGGGATGGGCGATGTCGTGGCCCTGGTCGAGAGTGTGCAGCGCAACATCGAAGTTGGGGAGGCCGAGCGCCTGGCCCGCAAGGTGAGCCAGGGCAAGGGCTTCGACCTGGCCGATCTGCGCTCCCAGCTGGACCAGGTGCGCCGCATGGGGGGCCTGGGGGCCTTGATGGACAAACTCCCAACTCAGATGACCCAGCGCGTAGGCATGCCGCCTGAGCAGGGCGAGCGCCAAATTCGGCGTCAGATGGCGATCATCGACTCCATGACCCCCAGGGAACGGCGCGTGCCGGGGCTCATAGACGGCTCCCGACGGCGGCGGATTGCGCGGGGGGCAGGGGTGCAGGTCCAGGATGTCAACCGCCTGATGAAGCAGTTCCTGGAGATGCAGAAGATGATGAAACAGCTCAAGGGCGGAGGCTTGCGCCGCCTCATGGGAGCCTTCAAGGGCGGCGTCCCGCAGCGATAAGTCATTGAGGGCTTTAAGTCTGGTCTGCCTTTGCGTAGAATCCGCGCTCTTTTTTTGACCCCAGAGCTTCGTCAAACATGGTCACCATTCGTCTTACCCGGCGCGGCGCCAAGAATCAGCCTTTCTACCACGTGGTGGTGACTGACAGCCGCAAGCGCCAGGGCGGCTCGAGCCTTGAGCAGGTCGGCTTTTTCAATCCCGTGGCGCGCGGCAAGGAAAGCCGTCTGCGGCTGGAGATCGGCCGCATCGACCATTGGGTAGGGTTGGGTGCGCATCTGTCCGATCGTGTGCGCCAGCTGGTCGCTGTCTACCGCAAGCAGGCGACGGCTTAAGGCTCAGGGCTTGTGGCCGAAGTCCGGCCGCCGCGCTACGCAAAGCTCGGGCGGGTGCTCGGTGCCGCGGGAGTGCGCGGTTGGCTGAAGATCCAGTCCTATACCGACCCGCCTGAGAATCTGCTGCAGCACAAGGCCTGGCTGCTGGCCGACATGGAAGGCCGGCGCGCGCCCTACACGGTCGCGGAGGCCGCGTTCGACGGACGCTGGCTCCGTGCCCGGTTTGCGGGCATTGAAGATCGGGATGCCGCCGAGCTGTTGCGCGGCAGGGATATCGAGGTCGAGCGTTCGGCGTTGCCGCCGACCGCGGCGCGCGAGTACTACCGCGACGACCTGATCGGGTTTCGCGTGGCCAACCGCGCGGGCCGGGAGCTGGGCCGGGTGAGTTATTTTGTCGAGGCGCCCGCCGCGGCGATGATGGTGGTGACGGGTGTACGCGAACTGTGGATACCTGCGCTACCAAGTCACCTGGTGCGCGTCGATCTGGAGCAGGGCGAGATTGAAGTGGATTGGCCCCAAGAGCGGTAGGCCGTCCGCAGGGCGGAGCGCTTAGGTGTTGATCGAAGTGGTGACGCTGTTCCCGGAGATGATCCGGGAGGCGCTGCGGCACGGAATCGTCGGGCGGGCGCAGGAGCGTGCGCTGCTGACGGTGGGCACCGAAGATCCGCGTGTGCATACGAGCGACGTGCACCGGACGGTGGACGACCGGCCGTATGGCGGCGGGCCCGGCATGGTCATGAAGCCTGAGCCGCTGTGCGCAGCGATCCGTGCGGCACGTGCGCGGCTGCCGGAGGGGAGCCTGAGCGTGGCGCTCTCGGCGCAGGGCGAGCGACTCGGCCAGGCCAGGGTGCAGGATCTGGCGGCCCGTGGCGCGCTGCTGCTGGTCGCCGGGCGGTATGAAGGCATGGATGAGCGGGTGCTCGAGACGGAAGTCGATCTCGAGCTCTCGATCGGCGATTATGTGCTCTCGGGCGGGGAGCTGCCGGCGCTGGTGCTGATCGACGCGCTGGCGCGGCTCCTGCCGGGAGTGCTGGGCGACGAGCGTTCGGCGCAGCAGGAGTCGTTCAGCGACGGGCTGCTCGACTGGCCGCATTACACGCGGCCCGAGGAGTACGCGGGACGGCGGGTGCCACAGGTGCTGCTGTCGGGCGACCATGCGGCGATCGCGCGCTGGCGGCTCAAGCAGGCGCTGGGTCGCACCTGGCTGCGGCGGCGCGAGTTGCTGGCGGAAGTTACACTGGATGCGCAGCGCGCGGCGCTGCTGCAGGAATTTTTGCGGGAACGGGAACAGGAACACGACACATGAACATTATTCAGACCCTCGAAGCCGAACGCATGACGCGCAAGGTGCCGGATTTCAAGCCCGGCGACACCGTGGTGGTGCAGGTCAAGGTCGTCGAGGGCGAGCGCGAGCGTGTGCAGGCCTTCGAGGGCGTGGTGATCGGCATTTCCAATCGCGGCTTCAACTCCTCGTTCACGGTGCGCAAGATTTCCCACGGCGAGGGCGTCGAGCGCACCTTCCAGACCCACAGCCCCTCGATCAGCGACATCAGCATCAAGCGCCGCGGCAACGTGCGGCGCGCCAAGCTGTATTACCTGCGCGATCGCGCCGGCAAGTCAGCTCGCATCGAAGAGAAGGTCTAGGACCGCGCCCGCGGTAGCGGCGGCAGTCACGACGCATGCGCTACCTGCTCGGCTTCTTCCGCAATCTGTGGCGCGGCCTCGACGTCTTGCGGCGCGTGCTGCACCTGCTGTTGCTGCTCGGGCTGCTGGCGCTGGTGCTCGCAGCGCTTCGTGGTTCGATACCGCGGCTTCCCGAACGTGGCGCGCTGGTCATCCACCCCACGGGCCAGATTGTTGAGCAACTTTCCGGCGCGCCCTTTGAGCGCGCGCTCAACCAGGCCCAGGGCGAGAGCGCGCCGCAGACGCTGCTGTGGGATCTGACCCGGGCGATCCGTGGCGCCGCGACCGATGCGCGCATTCAGGCGCTGCTGCTCGAGACCGATAGCCTCTCCGGTGCGGGGCTCCCGGAACTCGAGGAGCTGGCCCGGGCGATCGGCGAGTTCCGCGCCACCGGCAAGAAGGTCGTGGCCCACGGCAGCTATTTCCTGCAGGGCCAGTACTACCTCGCGGCCCAGGCCGACGAGGTGTATCTCGATCCCTTTGGTTTCGTACTGCTGGCGGGGTTTGATCGCTACCGCATGTATTTCAAGGACGCGATCGACAAGCTCAACGTCGACGTGCACCTGGTGCGGGCCGGCAAGTTCAAGAGCGCCGCTGAGCCGTTCGTGCGCAACGACATGTCGGCGGAAGAACGGCAGGAAAGTGCGGCCTACCTGCAGGCCCTGTGGCTCGGGTACCGCACGGGTATTGGCGCTGCGCGCCACCTCGATCCTGCCGCTATCGACGCCTATGCCAACGGCTACGCCGCGGCGGTGCGCCAGGCGGGCGGTGACATGGCGGCGGTGGCGAAGAACGCGGGCCTGGTCACCGCGCTGCGCACGGGCGACCAGGTCGAGCAGCGCATGGGCGAGTTGGTCGGTGTCGACGCGGACCAGCACAGCTTCCGGTCGGTCGCGCTCGAGAACTACCTGCGCGTGCTTCACACCGAGGAGCGCTTGCATCGCGGCGGCGGCAGCGCCGTCGGCGTCATCATGGCGAGCGGTGAGATTCTCGACGGCAACCAGCCCTCAGGTACGGTCGGCGGTGAGTCGACCGCAGCGCTGCTGCGTCAGGCGCGTGACGATTCGAATATCAAGGCCGTGCTGCTGCGCATCGACAGTCCGGGCGGGAGCGTGCTCGCCTCTGAACAGATCTATCGCGAAGTGCAGCTGCTGCGTGCCGCAGGCAAGCCGGTGGTGGCCTCGATGGGTGGTCTGGCGGCGTCCGGCGGCTACTACATCGCCGCCCCGGCCGATGAAATCCTGGCGAGCGCCAACACCATCACCGGCTCGATCGGCGTGTTCGCCACGATCCCGACCTTCGATCGTACGCTGGCCAAGCTTGGCGTGAATGTCGACGGCGTTGGCACCACCGCGCTGTCGGGCACGCTGCGCCTCGATCGGCCACTGCGACCCGAAGTCGAGGCCATACTGCAGGCGAGCGTTGATCACTCCTACGCCGAATTTCTCCAGCGCGTGGCCAGCGGGCGCCGCCAGACGCCAGCAGCGATCGACGCGATCGCGCAGGGCCGTGTCTGGGCAGGCCGTGAGGCGCTGCGCCTCGGGCTGGTAGACCGGCTCGGGGGCTTCGAGGACGCGGTGCACGCCGCTGCGAAGCGGGCCAGGCTGTCGATCGGCTACGAGGTGCGCATGATCGAGCCGCAGCTCAGCTTCAGCGAGCAGCTGTTGCTGAATGTGCGCAGCGCCTATGCCTCGGTGCTGCGTGCCGTGGGGTTCGGCGCCAGCAGTCCGCTGGCGCCGCAGCTGCGGCCGCTGGAGCGCGAAGTGTTGCGCTGGCAGCGCCTCGCCGCGGTGCCGCAGCACACGCTGGCCTACTGCTTCTGCGCGGTGGAATAGCGGCGGCAGCCCGACGCCTAGCGCGTGGCGTTCTCCAGCAACCCCCGGAATCGCGCCGCGTCAAAACGCTCGTCGTCGGCCAGGCTCGCGAACAAGGCTTCGACGGCCGGCGAATCGGTTGCCTGTCCGCTCGTGGCGAGCAGCACCACGGCGCCCATGGCGACCTGTTCGGCGCCGGCGTAGTCGCGATACTCCCCCTGCTGCACGGCCGTCGTCAGCCGTCCGACCAGCTCATGCGCCTGCGCAGCCGATAACGTCGGTGGCAAAGCTCCCAGCGGAGCGAGCGCCACATCCAGCGCGGTGGCGGCACGTTGCACGGCCGCCCAGTTCGCGCCCGGCGCGGCCTGGAGTTGTCGCACCAGTTCGAGCAGCCGCGTCGCATCCGCCGGTGCGTAGGTGGCCAGGACGGCAGCAATGAGCCGCAAGCTGGTGTCATCGAAGCGCAGCGCGCCGGATGATGCGGCCGGGGCTGATTCCCGCTCGTTCCAGCGCGCCAGCCCCATGGTGCGGTGACACGAGTAGCAGTTGAAGAGCGCGAACTCCGGCAACAACCCCGTACCCGCGCCCTGGCGCAGGAACGCCAGCTGGCGCCGCGCCTGTGCGAGGAGTCCGACAATCCAGACGTTGGCGCCCGCAGGTATGCCCTTGCGTTCGCGGTACGCCTGGTCGTGCGCGTAGTGCGCGCGGCCGCCGCTGGTCCGCCACAGTTCGGTGTAGGTGTCCAGTTCAAAGGCCAGTCGCGGATGGCCGGCGGCCATCATCCGGTGATTGGCCAGGGTGCCGAGCGCGCCGATGTGGCAGTCGATGCACACGCCCGCCCGCACCGCCGGCTGTTCGAGTGGGCGCAACCCCGCCCGGATGTTGTCCGTGTGAGCGACCCGCGGCGTATCGGCGTGGCTTGCGATCCAGCGATCCGCAGCGCCATGGCAGCTCTCGCAGCCAATGCCGTCGTCGACCTGGAAGCGCGGGCCGCGCAGCGCGGGCGGCGGCGCATCGGCGTGGCAGCCCAGGCACTGCCGCGCCGTCGTGATATCGGCAATGCCAAGGCGTCGCGCAATCTCGCGCCCGCGCGGCCCGCTCAGCGCGTGGAAGGCGCCGGCGTGCGGGTCGAAATGCTGCCAGGTGACGTATTCGTTCTGCTGCACCGGCGTGACCGACCTGGGTTTGGCCGAACCGTGGCACATGCTGCTGGCGCAGCTGGCGACCCCCAGATGAACCGCATCGGCGGGTGTGGCGCAGGTCGCAGCAGCAGCGCCGCTCAGCAATACGGCCAGCACTCCGGTCCGGGCTCGCAGCGGAAATGCGGTGGCGCTCATCGCGGCGCTCCGGGGGCCGGAGCATCGCTGACGAACCACGGCTGGCCCATTGCGTCGAGGTACATGCGCTGCATCTCCTGCTGGGTAAACGGTCGTGAGCCGCGGCGGCCGAATACCGCGATCTGCCCGCCGCTCTCGTCCACTGCGCGGTCACGCTCGAGCGGGCGCGACAGGGCGAGGGCCGGGGCCGCCGTGCGGTAGCTGGCGATCAGCTGTGGCCGCGGCTCGGGCGCAAAGCCGTAGAAGTCGGGCTGCGTATCGGGCGCGATCGTCTGGATCACCTTGAGGCCACCCACGCCGTCGGCCACGTAGGCGAACGATGAGGCATTGGTCGCGGCGAGCACCACGTCGCGGGAATCGCTGAGCGCACCCTCGGCGTTGAAGCTCCGGTACAGACGCGGCGCCTCGGGTTTCTCGACATCGATGATCGCCAGGCCCTCGCGGCCATTGGCCACCCAGGCGTAGGTACGCGACACGAACAGCTTGTGCGCGTCGGCGAGCGGCACGCGCGCGCCCGGCACCAGGCGCGGCCGTTCCGGGTGTGTGACATCAATGACCGCGAGTCCGCGGCGGTCGGTGACAAACAGGTAGCGGAACTGCAGCATCGCGGCACGCGCGTCGTCCAGCGCCATGGTCGCGAGCACGCGCGGCGCGAGCGGATTCTGGAAGTCGGCGACTATCAGGCCCGCGTCGGCAACGATGTAGAGGTAGCGGCCGCCGATGGCGAGGTAACGTGCACCGTGCAGCAATCCACCGGGGTTCCAGGTGAGCGCCCGCCGCAGCTGGTTGTTGCGGAGGTTGCCGTCCATGAGCGTGTCGATGTCCACCAGGATCAGCCCTTCGACCCGGTCGGTGATGAACGCGTAGCGATAAACGTCGAGGGAGGGCTGCTCGAGATTGGCCTCGCGCATCAGCGGGCCCTGGTTGCGCGAGGGCTGTACCGGTTGCGTGGTCGCGAGCACCACGCAGGAGGCGTCACGCGTGCTCACGTGTGTAGCATGGCCCAGCGGCGAGAACGGCGCGCTGAGAATTCGGGCGCTGACGCCCTTGTTGGCGATGCTGGCGATGTCATAGACGCGAAATCCGCCCCGGCCCTCGGCGGCGTACAGGTATTCGCCGCGTTGCTGCACACAGCTGGCGGCCCCGGAGGCGTGCGTGGCCGCGTTCGCCAGCTGCCGGCCGCGCGCCAGGTGCGCCGCATAAAAATCCGGATAGGCGTAGCGGTGCAGGTAGCTGCCGATGACCGCCTGCGGTTCCTCCCACTCGGTGACCTGTACTGCGGCAACCGCACGCTCGGTGCCCAGGTAAGCGTTGAGTCCAAGGAAATTGATGTACTGCGTACCCTGGCCCAGGGTCTGCGCCATGATCGCGTTGTTGTCGCCCGTGGCCGCCAGATGGCAGTCGCTGCAGGTCTTGGTCTCGGTCTTGCGCTCGGTGTGCGGGTAGTGCGGGTTCATGGCCTGCGAGCTGTAGCCGGAGGCCGCGATCGGCGGCTGCTGCGCGTAGATGTGCTCGCGATTCGCGTTGGTCGAGGACAACACCAGCGCGGAGGAGGAGCGGACCGGAGCGATCTTGCCGTTCTCGACTGGCCCGCGGCGGCCGAGCAGGAACACGTCGTCGCGCGCCACCTGCGGATTGTAGGTGGCGTAATTGCGGCTCGTGCCGCCCTCGAAGCGCTGCTTCTCGCTCTTCCAGTTGGCCTCGATCGGCAAGTGGCAGCCCCCGCAGCTCGTGGTCCACGACGTGTGGCAGGAGTAGCACTCCATGTTGTCGTCGCTGTGCGCGAGCTCCGGCCAGGCGACGTCCGTGCTCCAGCGCTGGCCGAGCGGATCCTTTGCCATGAGCTTGGCGCGCGCGGCGCGCGGGTTGTAACGCGGATTCCCCGGAGTCACCGAATCCTTGACCAGCGAGACGACCCATTCTTTCGTGGGGTCCACGGCGGAGCGTTGCAGCAGCTTGCCGTCGCGCCACTCGAAGCGCAACCGGCCGTCGGGATTGCGGATCGTCGCCAGATCGGTGCCGTTCGGGCTGGCCGCGGGGCCCGAAGTGCGCAGCGTCGGGTAGGCTCGCACGGTGCCGTGGCAGTCCTTGCAGTCGATCTCGACCGCCGGCGCGACCTCCGCATGGATGTGGCCGGTGCCGTGCGCGTCCTGGCCGTAGTGACAGTCGACGCAGTGCATGCCGACATCGACGTGGACTGAGGCCATGTGCACGGCCTTGGCCCATTTGAGTGGGTCGTCGTTGGCGACGATCGTGCCCGCGCTGTCCTGCAGGTGCCCGTGGCGATCGCGCTTGAAGACGGCGCGGAAATTCCAGCCGTGGCCGTGGTAGTCGGCGAACTGCGTATCCTTGAGCCCGGGGTTGAGTTCCCAGACCCGACTCAGGAACCCGGGGTCCGCCCAGTTGCCGCGCGGCGCCGCGCCCTCGGGGTTGCGGTCGAGCACGGCCCGCGTCTCATCGGCGGTGGGGTAGCGCTGGCGCTGCGGCCACATCGAGGGCGCGTCGGATTCATAGTCCCACATCGTATAGCCATAGAACGTGTTCATGAACATGTTCGGCTGGTGCATGTGGCAGACCATGCACTGGCTGGAGGGAATGCTGCGCGTGAACGCGTGCTGCAGCGCGTGACCGGGGCGATCACGCGGGATGGTCGGGTCCAGCTGTTGTGAGCTGCCATCGTGCCCGTAGCGCGCATAGGGGCCCGAGTGCGCCGGATCGCGGTCGTTGGCGTAGACCACGTGACAGGCGCTGCAGCCCGAGGAGCGGTAATCACCGCTCTGGTCGTTGGTACCGAGAAACCACGCCAGCGGATCATTGAGGCGCGTCTTGTGGATGTTGAGCACCGGCACGGCGATGCGCGCACCGGTGCCGGGGCCGCGATTGGACTGGCGGATGTCGGGCCGGCCCGGTTCCTCCAGGCGCTGCAACTGTCCGGACAGGTTCGGCAGCGCTGTTTCCGGGAACAGATTCGAGATGTTGCGGCCGCCGTCTTCGAAGACGCGAAAAATGTCGCCCGGCCTGATGGTCTCGAAGCTCGGCAGCGGATAGAGGCGCGGCACCAGGCCGTGGCGCTGCGCATCTTCGGGCGTGACGGCAGGCCCGTCGATGACCGCTGGTTTGCCCGTGCGCGTATAGCCTTCGCCGAGCAGGTAGTTCTTGAACGGCAGGATGCCGTTGTTGTACGCAGCGCCGCCCCAGAACATCGCGTTGGTGGACATGAGACTGCGCTCGGCGGCTTCGATGACGGGCAGGTGACAGGCACCGCAGGCCTCACGGGCGATGCGATAGTCGCCCGGGTTCCTGAAACGGATGAACTCCGGCGCCTCGCGGTTGAGCAGCGTGTAGCTGCGCTCGGGGTAGGCGCTGTCCGGGTAGTGCCAGCTGGCCGGATAGCGCGGCAGCACATGCGCGCGATCGCGGCTCGAGGCGTACTGCGCATCGCGCTTGGAACCGGCACCGCTCCAGCGCACCGACGCGTCGCCGCCGTGGCAGTCGGTGCAGCCGAGCACGACTGCCTTCGAGACGTGCATGCTCGCCGCATCGCTCGCCGCGTGGCAGCTGATGCAACCCTCGCTCTTGGCATCCGCGGCGGATTGCGGTTGATGCTGTGGCGCCGGCGGCGCGCTCACCCAGGCGCGCTCGACGGGCCGTTCCTCCCCGGCAGCAGCCTGCGCAGGCGCGCCGCGCCCCAGGCAGGCAAGCGTCGTGAAGGCCAGCAGCAAGGTGTAGTGACGCATGGCCTTTTTAGTAGCTCAGTATCAGGTTGCCGAGAATTGAATAGCCCTGCTCGCCGCCATAAAGCGCTTTCCAGCCGCTGCCCGGCAGCAGCTTCGCGGCCGACAGGCGCGCGACCACGTTCTGCGTGGCGAGGGGACGCCAGCTGAGCGCGAAGGAGAGGTCGAGCCCGATGCGCCCTGGTATCGACTTCTGCGCACGCGCCACCTCGAGTACCGCCGTGTCGCCAAAGCGCAGGTCGTTGGCGTTCGCGCTGACCCGCAGCGTGGGCGTCAGATCCGCGTCGGCGCCAACGCCGACCAGCTGCAGTCCCGGGTTCGTGAAGTTGGACTGGCCAAATTCCTTCGAGGAGCGCAGCGAACTGAGCAGGCCGTTGCGGCCTGACAGCGACACGCCGCCACCGGCGATGAGCGGCACGGGCTGGCGGATCCAGAAACTGGTATCGGCGCCGGCGAACAATGGGTTCTCCACAATCGCATCGAACCCGGTGGCACGCCGGTCGAATGGATCATGATCGGCGCTCTGCAGCGCGAACGAAGCCCGGATCCGCAGCCAGTCCCAGTCGCGCGACACTTCGGCGGCCGCGAAGAACGCGCGCACCTGGTCCGCGGCGGCGACGAAGGTGCCGCGCGATTCGTGCCCGAACACGAAGTAGCCGGCGAGCGTTGCGTTGAGCGCACCGACATGGCCATCGCCGTTGACGCCGAGGTAAGTCACCTCGTAGTCGCGGCCGCGGCCAGCACCGATTTGCGCCGGACGCTGCAGCACACCGTTGCCGTCGTAGGCCACCTCGGCGCCTTCCCGGTTGCGGTTGTAGGCGATCACCAGTTGCGAGGTGAAACCGGGGACCGGTGTGTCCTGCGCGTAGAGGTTGGCGAGTACTACGTTGTCCTTGCGCAGTGAGGCGGGTCCGCGAGCGAACACAGCGTTGAGTCCGGAATTGGTGTCCTTCTCCAGGCGCCGGAACCAGCCGAGGTTGTATTGGTAGCGGTTGTTGGCGCGGGTGCCGAACAAGCGCACGCCGAGCGCCGCGTCCGTATACAGGAAGCCGCGGAAGTCCGCGGTCACCGGCTGGATGCCAACGCGCAAGCTGTCGAAGTCGTAGTGCGCGGAAACATTGCGCAGGTGGCGATCGACGAACGCCGCCTGCAGCCCGAGCGCCGTGTCGGTGCGCGACAGCGGCGCGTCTGCGGCGGCGTTCACCAGGCCGCGCTCGCCTAACTCGACACGATTGACGCTGAAGACGGGCGTGAGGCGAAACTCCCACTCCGGTGGCTTGAAGACGGTATCGCCCTTATAGAGGACGGCCTCGAGCGCGAGGGTCTGCGCATAGACCCGGCTCGCGCCGTGCCCGTAGGCGTCGAGGCTCCCCGGGCGTTGCGTGACGACGTTGCCGACTGGCAGCGGGAAGCGCCTGGGCTCGACGCTGGTATCGGCGACCGCGGCCAGGTTGACGAACCAATCCGCGCCAAACGCCGGGCGATCGCCCTTCAACCAGTTGTTGCCGTGGTAGGGGTCGCGGAGCCGCTCTGGATAACCCAGCGTCGAGGCGATGCGCCAGCGGTCCGGAAGCCCGGCGAATTTCCCCACGTCGGCCGGGCTCGGCGGCCGGAGCGCCGCGGGATTGCACGGCGTGGGCACGAAGCCGGGCAGCTCGGGCACCGCCGGCGCGTTGCGTTCGGCCACCACCGGCGCTGCGGGCGGGCAGGGCGCGGTCGTGCGCTCTTCCCCGGCGCGGACCACGCCGGTCAGAAGACCCGCACAACTGAGCGCCACCGCGCACGCGCAGGCGCGAGTAGCGCTAGCGGCCACTGCACGCGTCCTGTGTCGTCGAGTCGAGGAATGGTGCCACCGGGCAGCCGACGTAGCGCAGGCGCGCGCCGCGCGGCACCAGCGTGTCGGAGCGCAGGTCCGGCGGTGCATTGCCGAAACCACCCAGCCGTTGCGCGGCGCCGTCGACGCCCAGGAAGCCGATCATGTCGTCCTGGTCGACGCCATCGCCCGAGACGCCGATCGCGCCAACGAGCGTCTGGCCCCGATAGATCGGTTCGCCACCGGGAAAGATCTGCAGGCCATTGGCGAGCGCCGGGATAGGCGCGGCGGGAGCAAAGCTGGCGTCGAAGCCGCTGACACCGGTGCAACTGAAGCCGACGTCGGGTGCCGCGCCAAGCACGAAGGCGACATGCTGCACGAGAGCGTTGTACACAAGATCCAGCTGCAATCCGGTACTGAACGGGCTCCACGCCGCGGTCGGCCTGGACAAGGGTCCGGCATTGGTGCCATCGACGCCGTCCGGATAAAACGGTCGCGCCATGTTGCCCAGCGCGCGCGTGCTGAAGGCGACGGCACCGTCACCGAGGGCAGATGGCAAGCCCAGAAAAGCGCGCGTCGCCGTCAGGTAGCCGGCGAGCGGCACCCGCGCGAGCACACTCAGTCCGCCGTCGAGGTAGACCGCATCGGGCGCAGCCGTGAGTGCCGCGGCCGCGGCGGTTGAGCTCGCGAACGCGCTCGAGCGCGCCTTCTGCAGCGAGACGTCGATGCCGAACACCGGAGCATCGCGCGTAGCGGCGATGCCGAGGATCACACCGTGACTGTCGACGACGCTGATCGTGACGCGCGCCTGCGAGCCCAGTGGCAGGCGAATCTGGGCACGCGTGCGGTTCGCCACGCCGAGCGCCGCGCGCAGGATCTCGCGCACTTCGGCCGCGCTCAGTGCACCCGAGGTTTCGCTGCCGGCGCGCGGCGCGTAGCGGGGCGCATCGGTCGCGTCGACGAGCACCTGCGCGTCGAGCCCCGGGTAGTCGCTGGTATCGGACCGGATTCCGGAGGCGCTCGTGCCGTAGGCGAGGCCCGCGCGCGTCGCTGCCGGACTGTAACCGGTCACGGCAAGCAAGTGACCCGCGACTGCGTCCAGGGACGCGAATGCCGGCGCAGCAGCGGGCGCACTGGCCAGCGTCGCCAGCGTCGCGTCGCTGAAACGCAACGTCCGGCCATCGACCGTGATCCGCTCGGCGCGGCGATCGTCGGGCGCCGCGAGCCCAAAGGTCGCGGCGAGCGCGATCGCTTCGTCCAGATCCGCATCCGTGTCGAGCACGCTGCGATCCAGGCCATAGTGGCCATCGGCGATCACGCCGACGCCGCCCACCGGAGTGCCGGCCTGGTAGAGCGGCAGGCCACCGGGATCGGCCGCGAGGCCCAGTGGTGAGCGCTGCGGGCCGGGGGCGGGCGCGGCTCCCGCCCGCGTCATAAGATCGGAGCAGGGCAGCTGGCTGAACTGCACGCCGAACAGCGGACCGCCCGGCGCCAGCGCCACGCCCGGATTGAAATGCTCCTGCACGATCTGGCTGGCCGTGCGGGTCGAGAACGCGTTGCCTTCGCTCGACAGGTATGCGGCCGTCACGGCCTTGGCAATGGCCGCCATGGTGTCGGGGATAATCGTGACGTTCTCAAGACCACCCGCGGCCAGTCCCGACCCGATTGTGACCGTGGTCGCCGCGCCATTCATACGGAACACTCCGAGCACGTTGCCAACGCGGTCGACAACCGCGACCGTGGCGTGCGCACCGCGTGCCTGGGCTTCGGCGACGGCCTGCGCGATGGTGCGCTCGACATCCGTTTGTGACAGAAACGTCAGGGCACTCGCGCACTGCCCCGTGCAGATCGTGCCCGTGGGCGGTGGACTCGCCGGTACGCCTGGGCCGATCGCACCCGCACCCCCGCAAGCTGACAGCGTCAGTACCGCCAGTGCAGCGAGGCGGGTGGACGGGCGGATCACCGCCGCGGGCCCGCTGGTCGCGCTGCGAGGACCCATGGTGCGCGCCGCTGGTCGTGGAACGAGTGGCAGGCGGGGCATCCGGTCGCGACCTTGCCCGCTGCCGGTGTGGCGCCGCCGGTCCCCGCATGGCATTGACGGCAGGTCGCGATTCGCGGCATGAGTACATCTGCAGATTGCGTGGAGTGCGCCGCGGCATGGCACGCCGAGCAGGGCGTCAGCGTCGTTGTGTGCTGCGCATGGTCGAAGTGCGCTGCCGGCAGCCAGTTCTGCGTCAGCCGCACCGGGGTCACGCGCCAGGGTGTGGGCGCACCCGGCGTCGGCTGCACCTCGTGACAGACATTGCAGGCGCGTCGCTCGAAGAGGTCGCGGGCGATTACTTGCGTGCGTGCCCGGGCCAGGCCAAGCCGGCGCGCGCGTTCCGCCGGCGCCAGTGCCGGACCTGGTGTTGCGGCAAAGCGTCCGGCGAGGGAGCGCGCGTTCGGATCCGGCCAACCCTCCAGGTAACGCGCGCTGTAGTACTCGAGCAGGGCGTTCATTACCACGGCCACATCGCGATGCGGCAGCTGGCGATCCGGGTACGCCGGGTCGAAGTCGAGCCGGTGGCAGCCCTGGCAATGCGTTTCCATACGGATCGGTAGCATGCGTCGCCCGCCGGGCTCCGGGGCGTGGCAGTCGGCGCAGCCCAGCACCCGGCGGCTGTCCAGGGTCTTGACGCCGCGCGGATCGAGGTGCGTCGCGTGCGGGAACTTGAGATGCGAGTGCTCGCGCAGCGCGGGCGTGTCGAGGCGCAGGCGCTCGGGCGGGGCGACGCCGCCGTTGGCGTCGGTGCGCAGCAGGCTGACGCGGAACTCCGGATGGGCGTTGCCAAAGTCGCTGACGGCGCCGATGCGGCTCGCGGCGCCCACGCCCGCAGCGCCGGCGTGGCAGTCGATGCAGCCGCCGGCGTCGCCGCGTATCAGCGGCGCGGGCTCGTGGCCGGAGTGACAGGCAAGACAACGCGTCGTCTCGAGCGTGCCAGCCCCGGGTCTGTCCGCATCCACGTGCCGATGCAAATCCGTCTGGTGGCAGGCGAGGCACGCCTCGTTGCGGACGCGGACGAAGGCCTGTTGGTGGCAGACTTCGCAGCGCCCGGCGATGGTCTGGTGCATCGTGTGCAGCGCGCCCGGCGACCAGGCATGGTCGCTCGGCAGCCCGCTTGCGCGCAGCGCGTCGCGCGCGGTTTTCCCCGGCAGCACCAGCACGGGCAGCACGAGGAATGCACCGAGCAGCGTGAGGAACAGGAGCCATGACCAGCCGCGCTTGCCGAGCGCGCCGCCCGACAGGAGCAGCGGCGCCCTGACCGTGGCCAGGTCGGCCTCGGAAGCCGCCGCATCCAGCTCGAAGGTCAGCGCCAGGTCGACGCCGGCGGGCGCCGTCACCAGTGTGAGTACGTTTGCGCCAAGGCGCAGCACGTCGCCGACCGACAGTTCCACTTCGCGCACCAGCGCGTCGTTGACGATGATGGTTGCCGGTGCGCGGCAGGCGAGCAGCGTGCGCGGGCCACGCCGGAAGATCCGCGCGTGCTGGAACGCCACGCGGCCGTCCTTGAACTGCAGCACCTGGTCGGTGGCGCGCCCGAGCGTGAGCGCCTCGCCGTCGTAGAGCCGTTCGCTGGTCTCGAGCGCGCCGCCCTTGGCGCGACTGACGAATCGGATCAGGGTGCGCACGACACCAGCCTCACCAGTACAGGAAGACGCTGATGACGTGCGCCAGGAGCGCGGCCAGCAGCGCGAAGGATAGCGGCACGTGCAGGTACAGCCAGGCGTCGAGTCGGGCCTGGAAGGCCAGGTCGCGCTTCACTCGCTCGACGGCGACCCGCTTGGCACTGATGAGCGTGAGCAGGCTCTGGATTCGGGGCGCGAGTTCACCATCCTGGCAGCGCGCGAGCTGGTCGCCGAGCCAGGCGATCAGCGTCGCCTGGAACGGGTTGGCGAGCGGAGCGCTGGCGCCGTCGTTGCCTGGCAGCACGACCCTGGAGCGATCGCGGCCCGTCAGCAGCGTCCAGGCGCCACCGCCGAGCACCAGCCGGTCGCGCGCGCTGCGCACCGCCTCGAGGAATGGCGCGGGCAGCGCCTGCGCGACGCGCAGCGCCCGGGCGTTCAGGTCGTTGACCTCTTCAACCAACTGCTCGCGCGCACGTCCCTGGCGATTCACGCTCATGCGTGCGGGGTAGCGCGCGTAGAGCACGACGCCCACGACGCCCGTTACGATCACCAGGCACATCAGCGCGTAGGCGAGTGTGTGTACGTTGCTCCCGAAGTGGAATCCGGTATGGAGCGTGGCCACGATCAGCAACGCGATCCCCAGGTACACGTGCGCCGACACCCAGCCGCGCACCGTGCCCAGGGTCGAGCGGTAGCTGCGCTTGCGCACGCCCAGCGCCAGCAGCCACAGAACCAGCAGCGCCGCGATGGTGCCGAGCGTGTAGCCGAGCCAGGTGCCGCCGTTGGGCGGCGTCGCCGGTGAATGCCAGGCGTAGGCGAGCACCGCGATGGCAGTGAGGGCGAGCGCGGCCCACAGGTAGCGGCGGCCGCGGTAGGCAAGGGCGGATTCGTGGACGCTAGACATCGTTGCCGTGCGCAAGTTCGACGAAGCGCTCGGGACTGATGCGGATGGCGGCCCCCGTCGGACAGGCGCGGACGCAGGCAGGGCCACCACCCAGGTCCTTGCACATGTCGCACTTCACCGCCTGCTTCGCGGCCTGCGGGTCCTTGCTCCTGGCGGCCGCGCCGCCGGGCCCCGGGCCGCTGCCCAGCAGCAGCCATGAGAGCAGCGAGGGC
The DNA here is from genome assembly GCA_043751915.1 of Gammaproteobacteria bacterium. Classification (GTDB taxonomy): domain Bacteria; phylum Pseudomonadota; class Gammaproteobacteria; order Steroidobacterales; family Steroidobacteraceae; genus FEN-1191. Next base: position 18,288 of record JAYUZI010000108.1, read on the forward strand.
TTGGCGGGTTGCCCGGCGGCCATCTGGATCACGCCGTACGGGCAGTTACGCTCGCAGTTGCCGCAGCCGATGCAGTTGTCGCGGATGTAGACCTCGCCGTCGGGCGCGCGCCGGATCGCGTCCGGCGGACAATCGGTCATGCAGTGCGGGTCCTCGCAGTGCCGGCATGAGGTTGGCACGTGCACCTGTGCGAAGCTCGGCCCGGCCTCACGATCCAGTCGCGAGGTGCCGCCGTGCGTCTCGGCGCAGGCCTTCTCGCAGTTGTCGCAGCCCACGCACAGCGACTCGTCGATCAGCAGCACGTCGGTCGCCTCGCCCAGGCCCTGCTGCATCAGGAACGAGATCAGGTCGCCCGCCTGGGTCTGGCCCTGCATGCGCGCGTTCGCCGCCAGCCGCTCGCGGACGGTGTCCTGGATGCGCTCGCGCAGCGCGGCATTGCGGGCCAGCAGCGCCTCGAAGGCGGCGGCATCGATGCTGACGGTCTCGGTGGCGACGTTCGCCCGCACGCTGGCGGAGCGCCGTGTGCGCCCGAGCAGGCCGATCTCGCCGACGTAGTTGCCCGCGGCGGCATAGGAAGTCACCACATCGCGGCCGCCGAGCTGACGCAGCACGGCGACTGAACCGCTCCGCACCAGGTGCAGGCAGTCGGCGACAGCGCCCTCCTCGAACAGCAGTTCACCCGGCCGGTAGCGGTTGAGCCGCGCGCCTGCGGCAACCGCGCGCAGCTCTTCGAAGCTGGCGTCGGCTGCGAAACTCGACTGGATCGCGCGGATGATGAACAGCTCGTCGATTGCGCGCCGGACGCCCTCGACCGAGCTCATGAGCTTGAGAATCTCGCGGCGCGGCGTCTCGAGCACCACGCAGTCGGTGCCGGCCAGTGCGCTGCCGGCGCGCCGGCGCCCGGACAGCAGGCTCCCCTCGCCGAAGAATTGTCCCTGGCGCAAGGTGACACGCTGGCGGCCGTCATCGCCGAGTTCCATCTCGACGCTGCCATTGATGATCGTGAAAAAAGAGTTGGTGTAGTCGTTCTTGCGAAACAGCACGGTGCCAGGGGCGGGCGCGTGGACGGCGCTGCCCAGCACCAGTTCACGCAGCAGCAGCGGGTTGACCTCCGCGTACAGGGGCGCGCGGTCGCGAATCAGCGCCAGCGTGGCGCTGACCGACAGCCCGAACGGGAGCGGCGCAAAGCGCTCGCGCAGAATCGGCTCGTCGGCCGGCTCCACGGCGCGGCCGAGGCTGTACTCGACCGCCTCGTAGCCCTGGTTCATCGCCTGCTTGATGAGCGGATAGCCGCCGAGCGCACCGACGACGTACAGTCCGGGCACGCTCGACTCGTACTGGTCGGACAGGATCGGCAACGCGGTCGGCTGCGGGCCCGGAAAGCCGACGCCGCAGGCTTCGACGAACTGCCGCGGCGGGATGGCGCCAAGTCGCGCGATGATCCGGTCGCACTCGACCGCGGCCTCGCCGGTTTCGGTATTGAGCGTCAGCCGGTAGCCGTGCTCCGCGCCCGCGATAGCCTCGATGCGCGCGCAGGCACTCTTGGAGAAGCAGCCGAGCGCGCCCGATTCGATCGCCTTGGTCACCGCAGTGAGATTGCCTTCCTTGGCACGCGAGAACTCGCCCGCGCGGTTCACGAGGTATACCCGGTTGCGTTTCGCCAGCGCGAGCGCGTTCTCGATTGCGGCATCGCCGGCGCCGACGACGACGATGGTCTCGTCCCGGTAGGCGTCGGCGTCGTCGAGCTGGTACTGCACGCAGGGCAGTTCCTCGCCCGGCACTCCCAGCTTGCGCGGATTCCCCTGCACGCCGATCGCGAGCACCACGTGCTCGGCGTGGACCACGCCGCCACCTTTGAGCGCGATCTCGAAGCGTGGCCGCGAACCACTGATGGCAAGCACCTCGGCGCCGTAGCGGACGTTGACCCGGTGCTCGGTGAGCCCGGTGGCCCAGCGTTCCAGCACGGTCTCGCGGACGGCAGCCTCGAACGGCAGCGCGCTGCGCAGCGGCAACGCACCGGGCTCGGCCATGACGAGCTTGCCCTTCTGGTATTTCTGGATCGTGTTGGCGTGACCCGGGCCCGCTTCGAGCAGCAGGTGTGAGACGCCGAGGTCGGCGGCGTGGGCGGCGGCGGAAAGGCCGGCAGGGCCGGCGCCGATCACAGCGATCGAGACGCGCTCCGTCACCAACGCCGCGGACTCATTTGCCGATCAGTGCCGCGGCACCCGAGATGGTGCCGGCCCCCGGCGCGCTCAGCGTGTAGGAGATACCGGCCGCGCCAGGCACGAGCGAGGTCTGCCCGGGCACATTGCTGAAGAACCCGCTGAACTGGCCGCCGCCCAACTGCGTGGAGCCGCCGATCGAGGGCGGCCCAAACGTGCCGTTGAACTGCGGACCGTTGTTCTTCGACGGCGCCAGGATGAAGCCGTTGCCGTTGGCGATCCAGTCGACCTTGGCGATCGTCAACGCCAGGGCCGCAGCCACCGTGCTCGCCCTGAAATCGGCGCTCAGCGTCAGGCTGTTGAGCGTGCCGAGCCCGCCCACACCGTCGGACGGCTGGGTGGCGCCGACGAGGTTGTAGACCGCGGTGCCGCTCACCGGCAGCACCGGCACGGCGGCGTCAACGTAGCCGTTCCCGGCGACCCAGTGAATGCTGTCGCCCCCGAGCGCCACGGGCACACTGCCGCCCGCTGCAGTGACGAGATTGACGCTGCCGCCGCTCCAGCGGCCCCAGCGCAATCCGGTGGCCGCATCAAATCCCGCCTGGCTCGCCGTGGCCGTGCCGATCTGCAATTGCGCGGCGCCCGCATCAGTCAACACCGGCAACACCGTCGCGCCGCCGCCCGCGCCGCCGAAGGCGTAGCGCGTGGTGGCCGCGGTGCTGGCCCCGGGGCTGAATATGGTCCGCACCGGACTGGTCACCCAGGCGGAATCCTTGCGTGTCGGCAGCTGGCCCGGTGTCAGGTCGATCGGCACGCCGTTTACGGATCCGCCCACGGGCAGGACCGTGCCGTTGGCCGGTGGTGGAGGCTCGGTAACCTGCGGGGCCGGGCCGCGCGGCTCAGCGGAATTACCGAAGCCCAGATTCTTGGCAGCGGGGCGCACCGGAGCGCCGGCTGCAGCGCCGCCGAGGAGATTGAGTGGGCCCGCACCGTCGCCCACTGTCGGCGCCGGCGGCTGCTGCAGCCGTTCGGGCTTGAGTTCCGGCACCGGAATGAACACGAACTCGCCAGCGCTGAGCAGGATCTCAAGAGCGCCGCCGCGAAACACGATGCTGCCGGAGTAGACGCCGAGGTACAGGCCGTCCCGCACCGGTTCGCCAGGCTTCAGGCCCGGCGCATCGGCGCAATCGCCGCGGCAGAACACCGCGACGTAGTCAGTGCCGCGGATGCCGAGCGTACCCACCGGCACGCGCACCTCGTAGGCCGCGGGATCTGCCTTGCCGATGCTGCCCGAGGCGGTGCGAAAGCCGCCCTTGAGCAGCGTGCTGACGCTGCGCCCGGTCGAGGCCACCACCGCCGTGACAACCGGACTCCTGACCGCGGCGCCCAGTTCGAAAGCATCGATGCGAAAACGCGACCCGGAGCGCAGCGCAATCCTCGCGCCATCGCCCATCAACAGTTGCGCTCGGGCGCCCGCCGCGGTGACGACCGTGTCACCCGTGTTTAGCGCAGCGCCGCGGCGCAGGGGCTGGCCGCCGGCCTCCAGTGTGACGCTGCCGGCCACGAACACGACTTTTCCGGCCTGCGCGGCGAGCGCGAGCGGGCTGCAGGCAAGCAGCGCCATGATCGCGAGCTGCAGCAGCTGCGGGCGGCGTTCGGTGCGGGGGCGGGTTGGTGCGCGCATGAAAATTCCCCGTGATATCAGTGCAGGGTACGGTGCAGGAAAACGCCTGCTTCCCAGCGGTCGTAGGCGTAGAGCGAAACGTTGGAGTCGTTGCGCGCGTAGCGCAGGCGCGGTTGTATATGCCAGCCCGCGAGCGGGGCGTCGTCGAAATCCAGGAGCACGACTGCGGTGTACTGCGTATCGCGCCGCGCCAGTCCGAAGAAGCCGGCCCCGCCCGTGTAGCTGCTGCGCAGGCCGCCGGCATCCACCACCGCGCGAACGCGCGGCCCGGCCTGCCAGGCATAGGAGGCGCGGGCGCCGTAGCGGTCGCCGCCGTACGGCGAGTTCGCCAGTTGCGTGGCATCGCGACCGGCAAGCAGCGTCAGCGAGAGGATGCCGCCGGCGGGCAGGCTGCCGCGGTCGATGCGCACACTCGCGAGCAGCCGGTCGACCTCGAGCAGCTTGAGGTGCGCGTCCCGGTAGCGTAGCGGGCCATACGAGGCGCTGCCGGTCGCAGACCAGTGGGCGCCCACAGGATGCGTGGCCCGCGCCTGCACCGTGCCGCTCCAGTCGTGAGCGGTGCCGTCGAGGGCGGCCCAATAGCCGTTGACCCCCAGTGCCGTGCGCCACTCGCCGATCCGCGCGGCCAGTGCGAGCGCGCCGGATACGAGCGACTGATCGACGAAGTGGGCGCTGGGGTTCCAGCGCTGGTTGGCGGCAAGGTCGGCCGTCCAGCCGAAGTCGCGTCCCCGCGGGCGCACGTAGCTGGCGCTGAGCGCCGCGTCGGCGAACGCGGTCGATCTTGCGACATTGCGGGCGTCCAGGTTGAAGCCCAGAAATTGCCGGTCGGCTGTCGAGCCGTTGGCATTGGAGTCATAGCCGCTGCCGCCGTCGAAATTCACGACCAGGCGCGGACGCATGATGACCGCCCGGTTGTCGATGGCGGTGAGGTAGCGGTTGATGAGGGCCAGTGCCGCCGCGGGCGGGTGGCGCTCGCGCAGATAGGTGAACTGGGTGCGGGCTGATTCGTAGTCGCCGCTCTCGAAGTAGGCACGGGCGAGTTCCACGCGCGCACCGTCGAAGTCGGGTTCCGTCGCGACCACGCGAGCGAGGGCAAAGTTGGCCTCCGCGGCGTGCCCGCTGTCGAGCGCCGCAATGCCGTAGAGGTAGTCGAACGCGCTGTCGCCGCCGAATTCGGCCTCGCGGGCCGACAGCGCGGTGTAGGCTTCGGCAGCGTGCCCGGCCTCGATCAGCGACCGGCCTTGCGCGAGCAGGGCGTCGAGGTCGGCCGGTTCAGCGGCCAGGGACTGACCCGCAATTCCCATCAGGGTCAGTACGGCAGCCGCAAGATAGCAACGGTGCCGACGCGGTGATGGCTGCATGTGACTCCAGGATTCCGTGTTTGTGGCCGCTCGTCGTCGCGGTACGATGCCAAGGCCCGGCCGATTTTCCGCGCGTACGGCCTATCTTGCGTCAGCAGGCCTGGCATCGCAATACGACGCGCCGTTGTGCGCGTGGCCGGTGGCTACTTCTTCGTGAATGTGTATACCCCGTCCCACTCGGGCGGCGGTGGTGCTTCGAGGCAGGCGCTGATCCGCGCCGCGTACAATTCGTACAGCCGATGATCCTGGCGGGCGCGCAGCACGGTCAGCTGCGCACCCGCGGCAGCGAAATCGCGCGCACGATAGGCCGCGAGCACCGCGGCGAATTCCTGGCGGGCGGCGAGCGTGGCTGCCGGGAGCGAGGCGTGTGGCCCGAGCGGCTCGAGAATGGCGATTGCCTCGAGCTTGCCCTTGACGCGCACCAGGTCGAGTTCCCGAAATGCCATATCCGGCACTTCGCGGGCGGTTGCGGCGCTGACGATGATCTCGACGCCGTACTCTTTAGTCAGTCCCTCGAGCCTCGAGCCCAGGTTCACGGTGTCGCCCAGCACCGTGTAGGCCATCCGGAACTCGGAACCCATGTTGCCGACGTTCATGGGACCGGAACTGATACCGACGCCGATGCGGATTTCCGGCCAACCACGTGCGCGACAGGTGGTGTTGACGCCCTCCAGGCAAGCGACCATGTCCAGCGCCGCCTGCACCGCGCGGGCGGCGTGGGTGCTATCGGCGAGCGGCGCGCCCCAGAACGCCATCACCGCGTCGCCCATGTACTTGTCGATGGTGCCGTGGTGGCGGCGGATCACGGCCGTGATGGGGGTCAGAAACTCGTTCATGAACTGGCTCAGCGAACGCGGGTCCAGTCCTTCGGAGATGGTCGTGAAGCCGCGCACGTCTGAGAACAGCACGCTCATGACGCGGCTCTCGCCGGCCAGCGAGATGTCGGCTTCCGTGTCATCGAGTTCCTGTACCAACTCCGGCGGAATGTACTGGCCGAACAGCCGGCCGAGCCGGCGCTTGCGGCGCGATTCGAAGAAATAGCCGTAGTTGAGGTGCAGCAGCGCGGCGATCAACACGTAGCTCAGGCACGTGGCGAGTGGCAGCACGATGCCCAGGCGTTGCCACGCAAGCAGGTTGGCGCCGCACAGCGCCGCCAGCAGCGCGACGACCGTCAGCACGCCGGTCAGCGGCGAGCGGGCGAGGAGCGCCGCGGTCAGCAGCGCCAGCAGCAACAGCGTGCCAGCCTCGATCCACGGCGCCGTTGTCGGCACGTAACGGATGGCCCCGTCGAGGAGCCCGGCGACGACATTGGCGTGCGCCTCGACGCCGATGTACTCCTTTCCCACCGGCGTCGCGCGCAGGTCAAGCAACCCGGGGGCGCTCGCGCCCACCAGCACGATCGCGCCCTTGAGCGCAGCCGCAGGCGCAGTGCCGTGCAGCACCTGGGTAACGGATACGTAGGGAAACGAGCCGACCGGCCCGCGGAACGGCACCAGCACCGCGGCGGCGCGATCCACCGGAACCACCCGCGCGCCGACGTGGATTTCCTGCAATGCGCCGCTGGCCGGGTCAACGCCGAGCGTCAGCGGCGGCGAGTGCAGCGCCAGACGCGTGAGTGCGAGGCCCAGTGACTCGTAGATCCGGCCGCCGTAGTACTGCAGCAGCGGCATCCGGCGCACGATGCCATCCTCATCGACCAGCGAGGTGTCGAAGAAACCACCCGCGGCGGCATTGCGCTGCAACTCGCTGAGGTTGGCGACGTAACCGGCGGGTCGCAGCAGCTGCGCGCCGGCAGGCATGGCCAGCGGTTGTGCCGGCGGCAGCTGGCCCTTCTGGGCTTGGTCGCCAGGTTGCAGCTGCTGCTTGAACACGTAGCCAAGCACCGTGTCGCGGGCGATCAGCGCCTCGGCGAAGATACGGTCGGTTTCGAAGCGTGGCCGCAACGCACCGAGGCGCGCGGCGAGCGCGGGGGGCGATCCGCGACCGAGTTCGTCGAGCAGCTGGAGTGCGGCCGGCTGCTGTGGATCGGCAAAGAAGACGTCGAAGCCCAGCGCGCGCACGCCGTAGTCGTCGAACAATCGGTCGACCAGCCGAGCGAAGACCGCGCGCGACCACGGCCACTCGCCCTCCGCCGTCAGGCTGGCCTCGTCGATGTCGACGATGACGATGCGCGGATCCCGAACCAGGGGCATGGTCCAGCGGATGCGGACGTCGTACAGGTAGTTCTCGAAGCGCTGCAGAAAGCCCAGCGGCAACTGGCCGAACGCATGCGGCAACAACAACATCAGTGGCAGTGCCGAGAGCAGCAGCCGTAGCATGAAGCGGCGGCCCGCCCGTTGTTTGCCGGATCGAAGCGGCTCGTCCAATGATGGCATCACGATCCCCTTGCACGCGACGCCGGATCCCGGTCGCTACACACCGGCTGCGCGCGGCAGATCCGACGCGACTACTATAACCGGCTGCCCGCGTTTACGACGCTGCCTGGCCGACCAGCACGCTCATCATGCTTATGGCTCCCAGCTCGATCCCGTCGAGCGGCACGCGCACGGTTTCTCCGCGGCGCTGCAGCGCGAGCACGTAGAGCAGGGGCAGGTAGTGCTCGGGCGTGGGCACGCTCAATGCCGCGCCGGAATCGAGCGTCTGGTACGCGGCCAGATCGTCGTGCCGGCCCACGAGCACGGCATCGCGCACCGCCTGGTCGAAGCTGACCGCCCAGTCAGGCGCTGGAACCGCCGCATCGAACTGCAGCGCGCGCAGGTTATGCACCACATTGCCGCTGCCCAGCACCAGCACGCCCGCCTCGCGCAGCGGCGCCAGCCGCTGCGCCAGCGCATAGTGCTGCGGCGCAGACAAGGCGGCATCGATCGACAGCTGGATGACCGGTATCGCGGCGTCGGGGTACAGGTAGCGCAGCACCGACCAGGTGCCGTGATCGAGGCCCCAATCCTGGTCGAGCCGCACGGCCGCCGGTGACAGCAGCCGCGCCACGCGCGCGGCCAGCTGTGGGTCTCCGGGCGCCGGATATTTCACGGCGTAGAGCGCCGCAGGAAAACCCTGGAAATCGTGGATCGTGCGTGGCGTAGCCTGCGCCGTGACCGCCGTGCCGCGCAGGTACCAATGCGCCGAGACCGCGATGATCGCGCGCGGCCGCGGCAGTTCGCGCCCCAGTTGTTGCCACGCCGCGGTGTAGCGGTTGGGCTCGAGCGCGTGGAGCGGCGAGCCGTGTCCAAGGAATAAAGCGGGGTGCAACCGGTTCATCGCGCACCCGCGCCAGTCATGGTCGCGCCAGCGCCTGCCACGCCTGGTCGTCGAGACGCAGACGCCAGAATCCCGCGGTCGGCAAGTGTGTGTTCGACAGCTGGTCGTCCAGTTGACCACCCAGTTCGCTGAGGCTGGGGTTGTGGCCGACGATGAGCAGGGTGTGCGCGTTGCCGTGCCAGCGGGCTATGGCGGCGCGCACCGCGGCCGGCGTCGCCAGGTACAGCTCGGGCACTGCCTGGAGCCCGGCCGGCTCGATCAACAGTCCACCGGCCACTATCGCGGCCGTCTCGCTGGTGCGGTGCGCCGGGCTGAACAGCACGCGCTCGATGGCTGCGCCGGCGGCGAGTTTGTGGGCGGCGCGCGCAGCGGCGGCGCGTCCGGTGTCGGCAAGCGGGCGCGCAAAATCGTCGCCCTCGATGGCGGCGGGCAGGGCCTGCGCGTGGCGCATCAGGATCAGCTCGTGCATGGCTACCACATCATGCCGGTCTGGAGCCGTGCTGCCTCCGACATCATGGACTGGCTCCAGGGCGGATCGAACACCAGCTGCACGTCCGCCTGACTCACGGTCGGAATCATTTCCAGTTTCTCACGCACGTCGCGCACCAGCACCTCGCCCATGCCGCAACCGGGCGCCGTGAGCGTCATGTTGACGCTGAGCCGGCGCGTGCCATCGGGCGCCAGCGCCACGGCGCAGCCGTAGACCAGGCCCAGATCCACAATGTTCACCGGGATTTCCGGATCGAAGCAACGCCGCATCTGCGCCCAGGCCAGCTCGCGCACGTCTTCCTCGGTTGCGCCCGGTGGCAGTTCGGGCGCCGCGATCGCCTGCTTGCCGATCGCGTCGGCCTGCTCGCCGGCGATGCGATAGAGGTTGCCTTCGATGTAGAGGGTGAAGCTGCCGCCCAGCGCCTGCGTGATGTAGCCGGCGAGCCCGGCCTTGAGTGTCAGTGTGGTGCCGGCCGGCACGATCACGGCCTCGACATCGCGGCTCAGGACCACCGGTTCGTTCTCGTAGCCGGCCATGGTTATTCCGTGGACACCGTGGCGGCGGCGGTCCCGCGCTCATTCCGGGCCAGCGCCGCGTGCAGCGTGTGCCAGCACAGGCTCGCGCACTTGACCCGGGCCGGGAACTCGCGCACTCCGGCCAGCGCCATGAGCTTGCCGAGCGGCATCCCCGGCGTATGCGCGGGCTCGGTCAGGAGTGCGTGCACTTCGCGATAGAGTGCCGCCACTTCGACCAGCGGGCGGCCGCTGACCGCCTCGCTCATCAGCGACGCCGAGGCCACCGAAATGGCGCAGCCCTGGCCGTTGAAGCGCAGCTCACTGAGCCGGTCGCCAGCGACGCGCACCGTCACG
>JAYUZI010000109.1:0-7880 GCA_043751915.1 Gammaproteobacteria bacterium
AGAAACAGCGAACCGCCGTCCGCCTGCTCGAAGCGCCCGCGCCGCAGGCTGTCGGCGCCGGTGAATGAGCCCTTCTCGTGTCCGAACAGTTCGGATTCCAGCAGCTCCGCAGGAATCGCCGAGGTGTTGAGCGCGATGAAGGGCTTGACGGCGCGCGGACTGTGCTCGTGCAGCGCGCGCGCGACCAGCTCCTTGCCGGTGCCGGATTCGCCGGTGATCAGCACGTTGACGCTCGACTTCGCGAGCCGCCCGATGGCGCGAAACACCTGCTGCATGGCGGGTGCGCGCCCGAGGAGTGGCGGCATCGCCACCGAACGCGTGCCGGTCCCGCTCGGCGTTCGGGCGCCCGACTGCGCCGCACGCCGCACCAGGTCGACGGCGTGATCGATATCGAAGGGCTTGGGCAGGTATTCGAACGCGCCGCTCTCGTAGGCGGACACCGTGGTGCCCAGATCCGAATGCGCCGTCATCACGATGACCGGCAGCTCAGGGTGGCTCGCGTGCACGCGCTTGAGCAGGTCGATGCCCGATTGCCCCACCATGCGCACGTCCGTGATCAGCACGTCGGGTGCCGCGGTCCGCAGCGCCGTGAGCACCGGTTCCGCAGCCTCGAAGGCCGTGGGCAGCATGCCCCCGTTGCGCAGCGCGCGTTCCAGCACCCAGCGGATCGAAGCGTCGTCATCGACCAGCCAGACCCGGAGCAGTTCCGCACTCATGCGCCATCCTCCAACGGTAACAATATCGAGAACACGGTGTGCCCCACGCGGCTTTCGAATTCGATGATGCCGCCGTGCCGCGCGACCATGTCCTGCGCGACCGACAGGCCGAGCCCGGTGCCTTCGGCCTTGCCAGTGACCAGCGGGAAGAACAGTGTCTTTTGCAAGTCCGCGGGCACGCCTGGCCCGTCGTCCTCGATCTGTACGCACACCACCAGGCGGTGACGTGCGGTGCCGATGTTCAGGTTCGAGAGCGTGCGGGTGCGCAGCACCACGCGCCCGCGGCCGGCGAGCGCCTGCAGCGAGTTGCGGCCGATGTTGAGCAGCGCCTGGATGATTTCATTGCGATCGAATCGGCCATCGGGCGCGCTGGGGTCGTAGTCGCGCTCGATGCTGACGCCCGGCGGGGCTTCGCTGCGCAACAGCTGGTAGACGTGCTCGCACAGCTCATGCACGCTCAGCGCCTGCTTGCGCGGCGGACCGGCCGGCCCGAGCATGGAATCGACCAGCGTCCGGAGCCGGTCGGCTTCATTGATGATGACGGTGGTGTATTCCTTCAGCCCGGCGTCGTGCAGCTCACGCTCCAGGAGCTGCGCGGCGCCGCGCAGCCCGCCGAGCGGATTCCTGATCTCGTGCGCGAGTTGCCGCACCATGAGCCGACTGCCGTCGACGCGCGAGAGCAGTTCGGTCTCGCGGGTGATGCGCTGGCGGGTGCGCGCATCGATCAGCTCGAGCAGCAGGTGCGTGCCCGTGACCTGGCCTGTCAGCGGCGTCGCCGTGATGTCGACGACGATAGGCGCCGCTTCGGCCGGCAGTGCGGCGATCGGCGTCAGCGAAAATTCATGGCCGGCGCAGATCTCGCCGCTCTCAAGCGCGCGCCGCAGCAGCACACTCAGTTCCTGCGGCGCGGCGAACAGTTCTTTGACCGGATGGCCACGCGTCTGGCGCAGGCTCAGGCCCAGCAGGTCCTGCGCACTCACATTGGCATAGACCACGCACAGCTGTGCGTCGAGCACCATGAGGCCGGTGGCTAGCGCATCGAGCATTTCCCGGGCATCGAAGTGTCCGAGCGGCGAAGCGAGCGCGGCTTCAGCGGCCACGGCCGCCCCCGGCGCGCTGCGCTAGTGCTTGCGGTTGGGGTTCTGCGGCGCCAGCACCGAGGGCTGGCGCACGTGAAAGCTGATGGCGACCGACTGGCACAAGTTCTTGCCCTCGGCATCGCGGATGGTGGCGGCCACGGTATGCGTGCCGCGCTCGATGGGCGTGATCTGGAATTCCTGCTGCTCGCTGCTGGCGGGCTCGATCGCCCGGGCGTCGAAACTCAGCACCACGCGATCGCTCCCGCGCTTCGCCGGTCGCGGCTGCACACCGACCGTCACCGATTCGACGTCGATGAGCACCTGATCCTGCGCAGGCTGCACTACCGCACAGCTGTCGTAGCGGAATGGTCCGTTGTCCGCATTGCGCGCCTTGCGTGTGCTGCCACCCGTCGCCACCGGCAGCTGCTGCGCGTCGGCACTGCTGTAGGTCTGCGACTGGCCCAGGATTATTTTCTCGGCTCCCGGGTGCGGCTGGTCGGAGTAATGCACGCCATCGGTATCCGTCCAGCGATAGGTGATGGTGGCCGCGGCCGCGGCGGTGGCCGCCATCACTGCCAGAAGAGCCCACAAGGCTGGTACGGTACGCATAGGCTGACAGCATAGTCCTCCTGCGCTTTAACGTACAAACGGGTGACGGTCCTGTGATGACCATCACCCGTTTCCCGCCTGCACCAGGCCGCCTTATGTCGCTACACGCTGTAATACATGTCGAGTTCGCACGGGTGCGTCGACATACGGTAGCGCTGCACTTCCTGGTTCTTGAGGCCGATGTAGGCGTCGATGACATCGTCCGTGAACACGCCACCGCGCTTGAGGAACTCGCGATCCTTGTCCAGGCACTCGAGCGCCATGTCCAGCGAATGGCAGACCTGCGGAATGTGCTTGGCCTCCTCGGGCTCCAGGTCGTACAGATCCTTGTCGGCCGGGTCACCCGGGTGGATCTTGTTCTGGATGCCGTCGAGCCCGGCCATCATCATTGCCGCAAACGCAAAGTACGGGTTCGCCGCCGAATCCGGGAAGCGTACCTCAATGCGCCGCGCCTTCGGGTTCGCGACCCAGGGTATGCGGATCGAGGCGCTCCGGTTGCGGGCCGAGTACGCCAGCATCACCGGCGCTTCGAATCCGGGCACCAGCCGCTTGTAGCTGTTGGTGCCCGGGTTGGTGAAGGCGTTGATCGCCTTGGCGTGCTTGATGATGCCGCCGATGTAATAGAGCGCCGTGTCGGACAGACCGCCGTACTTGTCGCCGGCGAACAGCGCGACGCCCGCCTTCTGGAGCGACTGGTGCACATGCATCCCTGAGCCATTGTCGCCGACCAGCGGCTTGGGCATGAAGGTCGCGGTCTTGCCGTGCAGGTGCGCGACGTTGTGGATGCAGTATTTCAGGATCTGCACTTCATCGGCCTTTTTCACCAGGCCGCCGGCACCAACGCCGATCTCGCTCTGGCCGCCAGTCGCCACTTCATGATGGTGCACTTCGACCTTGAGACCCATCTCTTCGAGCGCCTTGCACATCGCGGCGCGGATGTCGTGGAAGCCGTCGACCGGCGGCACCGGGAAATAGCCGCCCTTGACGCCGGGGCGATGTCCCATGTTGCCTTCCGGGTACGCGGTGTTGGAATTCCACGCGCCCTGCGCCGAGTCGATCGCATAGCCGCAGCTGTGCATATCGTTGTTCCAGCGCACGCTGTCGAAGATGAAGAATTCGTTTTCGGGGCCGAACAGCGCACCGTCGGCGATGCCGGTCGACTTGAGGTAAGCCTCGGCGCGTTTGCCGAGCGAGCGCGGATCGCGCTCATAGCCCTGCATGGTGGCCGGCTCGATGATGTCGCAACGGATGTTGACGGTGGCATCGGCGAAGAACGGGTCGAGCACCGCCGTGGCCGGGTCCGGCAGCAGGATCATGTCCGACTCGTTGATGCCCTTCCAGCCGCCGATCGAGGAACCGTCGAACATCTTGCCTTCGACGAAGAAATCCGCGTTCACGTAGCCGGAAGGAATCGTGACGTGCTGTTCCTTGCCGCGCGTGTCCGTGAAGCGCAGGTCGGCAAACTTCACTTCTTTTTCCTTGATCAGCTTCACTACATCGGTCGGTGTCATATCGCCTCCGTTGGGACAACTCGAGTACGCCGGGCCCCAGGACAATGCAGGGCGCGTGCCATCGTTCTGAGTGTGATAAATTTATTTATAAACAACGGGTTAGGCGACTCTTTGGGGTCACAGGGGATCCGCATTGCACCAGTATAGAGCAGGGTTTTTTAAAGTGCCCTCTTTTTGTGCATGGAGGGCCGGACGCTGCGGGCCCCTGATGGGCCATCTCTACACCTTCTGTATACTCGCGCGCCAGTTTCACAACAGCGCCTCGGGCGGGTCAGAAGCTTCATGAAAACCGGCAGGATCGGCGCCAGGCCCGGCACATTCCAGGAACTGATCTTCGCCCTGCAGCGCTACTGGTCCGGACTGGGCTGCGTGATTCTCCAGCCCTACGACATGGAAGTCGGCGCCGGCACCTTTCACACCGCAACCTTTCTGCGCGCGATCGGTCCTGAGCCCTGGGCCGCGGCCTACGTACAGCCCTCGCGTCGCCCGACCGATGGCCGTTATGGGGACAATCCGTTCCGGCTGCAGCATTACTACCAGTTTCAGGTGCTCATCAAACCGTCTCCGTTTGACATGATCAATCTGTACCTGGGAAGCCTCGCCGCAGTTGGCTTCGATCCGCTCGTCAACGACATCCGCTTCGTCGAGGACAACTGGGAATCGCCGACGCTCGGCGCCTGGGGCCTGGGCTGGGAAGTGTGGCTTAACGGCATGGAGATCAGCCAGTTCACCTACTTCCAGCAGGTGGGCGGCCTCGATTGCGCTCCGGTGAGCGGCGAGATCACCTACGGGCTCGAGCGCCTGGCGATGTACCTGCAGAACGTCGAGAGCGTCTTCGACATCGTCTGGACCGACGGCCGCTCCGGACGCGTGACCTACCGCGACGTGTTCCACCAGAACGAGGTCGAGCAGTCGAGGTACAACTTCGAGCACGCGGACACGGCCGTGCTGCTGCGCCACTTCGATGATCACGAGGCAGCCTGCACCGCGCTGCTGGCGGTGCCACTCGCCTTGCCGGCTTACGAACAGGTGCTCAAGGCCTCGCACACCTTCAACCTGCTGGATGCCCGCGGTGCAATCTCGGTCACCGAGCGACAACGCTATATCCTGCGCGTGCGCACGCTGGCACGCGGCGTCGCCAAGGCCTATTACGCCAGCCGCGAGGCGCTGGGTTTCCCGCTGCAGGGCGGCCAGCGTGCCCTGCCGGCTGCGAACGCGCAGGCCCCGCAGGCGAGCGCATGAGCGAATCCGCCAACATCGAGCGACGCGATTTCCTGTTCGAGCTGGGCACCGAGGAACTGCCGCCTAAGGCACTGCCGCAGCTCGAGCGATCGCTCCGTGAAGGCATCGCTGCCGGCCTCGCGGCCGCCGGACTCAAGCACGGCGCAATTGAATCCTTCGCCACTCCCCGCCGGCTCGCCGTGCGCGTGCGGCGACTTGCGGCGCGGCAGGGTGACCAGGCGATCCGCCGCCGCGGGCCCCCACTGCGCGCGGCCTTCGACGCCGCCGGAGCGCCGACCCGCGCCGCGCAGGCCTTTGCCGCGAGCTGCGGCGTGACGCTCGACGCTCTGGGCCGCGAGCGCGACGAAAAGCACAACGAGTACCTGTGGTACGGCGGCACGAAGACCGGCGCAGCGACTGTGGCATTGCTGCCCGAGCTGGTGACCACGGCGCTCAATGCGCTGCCTATCCCGAAGCGTATGCGCTGGGGCGCGGGCACGGCACAGTTCGTGCGGCCGGTGCACTGGCTGGTGATGCTGTACGGCGCCGAGGTCGTGCCGGCCACCATTCTCGATATCGTTGCGGGGCGCCGCACCCGCGGCCATCGCTTTCATGCGCCGCGCGAGCTCCCGCTGCGCACTCCGGCGGGCTATGAAAAGACGCTGCTGAAGCGCGGCAAGGTCATCGCCAGCTTCGCGGCCCGGCGCGAGCGGATAGCCCAGCAGGTTGCAGAGGCGGCAATGCAAGCAAGTGGCCAGGCGATCATCAGCGACGCGCTGCTCGACGAAGTCACGGCGCTGGTGGAGTGGCCGGTCGCGGTGGCCGGGCGCTTCGATGAACGGTTCCTGGCGCTGCCGCGCGAAGTGCTCATTGCGACGCTTCAGGATCACCAGCGTTACTTTGCGATCGAGTCCGCTGCCGGCGTATTGCTCCCCTGGTTCGTCACCGTCAGCAACATCGACAGCAGCGAACCACTCGTGGTACGCAGCGGCAACGAGCGCGTGGTGCGCCCGCGCCTCGCAGATGCGGCCTTCTTCTGGGAGCAGGACCGGCGCACGCCGCTTGTCGCCCAGGCCACGGCGCTCGATCGGGTCACTTTCCAGGCGCAGCTGGGCTCAATCGGCGACAAGGTGCGGCGCGTCGCCGCGCTGGCGGCCAGTCTCGCCGCGCCGTGCGGCGCCAGCCCTGCGCGCGTGGCACGGGCGGCGCTGCTGTGCAAGTGTGACCTGCTGAGCGCCATGGTGCGGGAATTTCCCGAGCTGCAGGGCGTCATGGGCGCCTACTACGCGCGCGCCGACGGCGAAGATGCCGAAGTGGTCACTGCGATCCGCGAGCACTACCTGCCGCGTACCGCAGGCGATCAACTGCCGTCAACACCCAGTGGTATGGCGCTCGCGCTGGCCGACCGCCTCGACACGCTCGCGGGCATCTTCGCGATCGGCCAGAAACCCAGCGGCACGCGCGACCCGTTTGGCCTGCGCCGCGCTGCGATCGGTGTACTGCGCTTAAGCCGCGAGCGCACGCTGGATTTCGACCTGCGCGCGCTGATCGGGCAAGCGCTCGCGACGCAGCCGGTGGCGGATCCGCCGCTGCGCGCCGCCGCGGTGGCGAGCGAGATCTACGACTACGTGATGGAGCGTCTCCGCGCCCAGTACCTGGAAGACGCGGCCAGCGGCGTCACGACCGAACTTTTTGACGCCGTGCTCGCGACCGCGCCGCGCTCGCCACTCGATGCCGACGCGCGCATCGGCGCGCTGGTGAGTTTCCTCGCGCTCCCGGAAGCCGCCAGCCTGACGGCCGCGAACCGGCGCATCGCCAATATCCTGAAGAAGTCGGCGGCCGGCGCCAGCGCGGCGCTCGATCCGGCACTGCTCCAGGCTCCGGCGGAACAGGCGCTGTACGCCGCACTCAGTCTGCACCGCGCGACGGTCCAGAGCGCGCTCGCGCGCGGCGACTACCGCACGGCGTTCACGGTGCTGGCGCGGCTCCGGCCCGAGGTCGACGCCTTCTTCGACGGCGTGATGGTCAACGACCCGGACGCGCGGCTGCGTGACAACCGGCTCGCTTTGTTGCACGAACTGCGCGAGCTGTTCAGGCGCATCGCCGATCTGTCGCGATTACCTGGTTAGAGCCGGTACATGATCCTCTCGCACTGGCGCTGATGCATGCAGTGGCTCGCATCGCTCCTGTTCACGGTGTTCCTGTTCGTCTGGACCGGCTGCTATGCGGCGATGTTCGTGGTGGTGGGCCCGCTGTTGCCGTTTAGCGCCCGCTTCAGGATGGCGCGCACCTGGGGCAAGACGCTGCTGACGGTGCTGCGGCTTACCTGCGGGCTGGACTACCGCATCGAGGGTTCGGAAAACCTGCCGCCCGGAAACCATGTGGCCCTCATCAAGCATTCCTCGGCCTGGGAAACCTTCGCGCAGGTGGTGCTGGTGCCGGCGCATGTGTGGGTGCTCAAGCGCGAGCTCATGTGGGTGCCGTTCCTGGGCTGGGCACTGCGGCTCATGCGCGCTATCGCCATCGACCGGAGCGCGGGCAAGAGCGCGGTACAAAATGTGCTCGAGCAGGGCAGGCAGCGACTCGCGCAAGGCGAGTGGGTGGTGATTTTCCCGGAAGGCACGCGCATGGCGCCGGGCGAAACACGCCGCTACGGCGTGGGCGGCGCACTGCTGGCGGCGGAAAGCGGCCGGCTCATCGTGCCGGTGGCGCACGACGCCGGTTACTACTGGCCGCGCCGAGGG
>JAYUZI010000110.1:0-4151 GCA_043751915.1 Gammaproteobacteria bacterium
GTAGAATGCGCGGCCCTTCTGGTGCGGGGTGGAGCAGTCTGGCAGCTCGTCGGGCTCATAACCCGAAGGTCGCAGGTTCAAATCCTGCCCCCGCTACCAACTCCCAAATGGAGTGTGCAAGCCCACCTCGGTGGGCGTCCTGCTTTCTGTGTTCCAGAAGCGCATGACGGGGATGCGCAGAGTGCAACCAGGCGGTGTTCGGGCGCCGCGGTCCCCTGCAGGGCTGTCGGCTCAGCAGTTGTGCCAGGCGCAGTACGCCGCTAGGCCCCGATCACCATGCGCGAATACCGGCCGAGGAGTCTGCGCAGGCCCATGCACAGCAGCAGCGCGAGCGTAACGCCGATCAGGTAGATCAACGCGCCTTCCCCGGCCACTGCGATCGTGCCCGGATGCGGATCCAGCCTGGCCGACAGCGTCGCCAGCCGCCAGAAGATGTCGGCGTGAAGGAAGTAGAGGCTGAACGCATAAGTACCCAGCGTCAGGAGCGAGGCCGGCAATCGATCCCCACGGACATACAGGAAGTGCAGCAGCAGCAGTGACGCCGATACCTTGTTCAGATACACCACCGTTTCCTGCAGCGAGACGAAGCCGCCCGGCACATATTGCCAGCGGAACAGCAGGAAGTTCACCGCCAGGCTGAGCGCGAACAATAGCCACAGCTGCGCCCGCCAGGTGCGCACGGCGGCCAGCATCGCCTCAAGCCGGTCGCCCAGGTACATGCCAAGGGCATAGGCGCCGAGGAAATAGACCACGGTCTGGACACTGAGAAAGTCCGGCTCCCCCGTGCGCGAGACAACCAGCGGCAGGGCCGCAAGCGCCAACAGGGCGATGCCGCGGCCGGGCGTGAGCAACCAGGTCAGGAGCGGCGTCAGCAGGAACAATATCGTCAACACGGGGATGTACCACAGGTGAAAGTAGGCCTGTCCGGATACGATGTTCCAGGCCAGCACAGTCGGGAACGGGTAATGGATGCCGTGGGTCCTGAAGTACGCCAGGGTATCCGGCCACGACAGCGCAGTGAACAGCGCGGAGATCGCGATGTACGGCAGGATGACGTTGGTTAGTTTGTTGCGGAAGAATTTCTTCCACGGCGTGCCGCGCAGCACCCGCGTCGCCAGAATGCCGGAGATCAGCGCGAAGAATATGGTGGTGCCATGAAACAGCGATTCGGTCGCGGCACGCAGCCAGAGGTAGTCCGGGTTGGCAACCTCGGCAGCGGAGACGTAACCGAGAATCGACCAGGCATGGGCGGCCATGATCGCCAGGATGGCAACGCCGCGGAAGCCATGCAGGAAGGCAATGAATTGCGGTTTTTCCTGACGTTCCATCGACGTCGCTCCCCCGATACGTTCACGACTGGCATTCCGCCGCGGCCAATGATGGCACAACAATCGGGCCTGGCGCGGGTGTCAGGGCTCAGGAAGCGATTGCAAGCAGGCTTGCCGCGGTGATGACGGTAAGCGCGAACGCACCGCCGTAGCACACAAGTTTCGCCGCGGCTCCGGTGTGGATGCCCAGATCGTGCAGGCTGTGGAAAATGCGGTGCACCGCATGCCAGGCGAACAGCGCGATCACGACAAACAGCGAGCCCTTGGCCCACCCGTGCTGGGCAAGGGCCAGTACGTGCCAGTAACTCAACAGGTCCGTGCGCAGCGTCCAGCCCAACGGCACGGCGACACCGGTGATGAACACGAGCGCCGGGCCCGTCAGCGCCGCGAGCATGCCACCGGCGCCGAAGGGCACCCAGAAGAGCGGTGCGTTGGAGCGCTTCACGATTGCCACCAGCGGGCGAGCGCGAACAGCGCGATCGAAGTCAACACGGTCGCAAGCCAACCTGCGCGGGTGATCGTCGTGCCCGCGAGCCGCCGGCCGCCGACAAAGATCATCGGCAGCGTCTTGGGCATGATTACGAACCAGCTCCAGGCGTGTACCGCCATCGCAGCGATTACCAGCACATGCAGCACGATCGACCAGGGTGTCCGGAGCGCGGCGAGCCAGCCGTTCCAGGTTGCCTCGCCCTGTGAGAGGCGCACGACGCCGACCGTCAGCACGATGGCGTAAACGAGCACCGCCACTGCGGTGGCTTCTCGCAGCATGTAGCGCGCGAGAAAGGGGTCGCGGCGCCACCAGCCGCGCATCGGCCGGACGAACGGTCGCGGAACGCCGGCGTCGCGGTTCACGGGGTGGCTCCCCCGGGCAGCAGGAAGCGCAGGAAGTAGTCCTTGGCGCTCGCGGCCTTGTTCTGATTCACGGCATGGGCCGGATCCACCTGCTTGGGGCAGACCTCGGAGCAGTAGCCTACCGCCATGCAACTCCACACGCCGTCCTCGGCGTTGAGTGCCGGCTGGCGCTGCGCCTGTCCACCGTCACGCGAATCGGCATTGTAGCGGTGGAGCAGGGCGATGACGCCGGGACCGATGAAGTCCCGGTTAAGGCCGTACTCCGGGCACGCGGCGTAACACAGCATGCAGTTGATGCAGGAGGCGTACTGCTCGAACCGTTCCAGCTGCGCGGGCGTCTGCAGGTACTCACCCTCGGCGAGCGTGCGCGGCTCCTTCGGAATGAGGTAGGGCTTGATCGATTCGAGCTTGCTGACGAAATCGCCGACGTTCACGATGAGGTCGCGCTCGATGGGCAGGTGCGCCAGGGCCTCGATCAGGACGGGACCGGGCTGCAGGTTGCGCAGGAACGTCTGGCACGACAGGCGCGGCTTGCCGTTGACCATCATGCCGCAACTGCCGCAGATCGCCATGCGGCACGACCAGCGAAAGCTCAGCGTGCCATCGAGCTCGTCCTTGATGTGCTGGAGTCCCTGCAATACGGACATGTCGTCCGTGCAGGGCACCGCGTAGCTTTGCCACGCGGGCTGCTCGTCGCGCTCGGGGTGATAGCGCAGCACCCTGATCTCGATGGTCTTTGATTCAGGCATGTATGCCCTCCCGGGACTGGCGCTCGGCGTCCGCCTGTTCGCCGGCTGCGCCGTAGGCGCGCGTGCCAGGCTGCGAACTCGTGATCTTCACCGGACCGTAGGCGATGCGCGGCGGGCCGTCGCCCTCATGGAAGGCCAGCGAGTGCTTGAGGAAGTTGGCGTCGTCGCGCTCCCCGAAACCATCGAGCCGCTGGTGCGAGCCGCGCGATTCCCTGCGACTGAGCGCTGAATGGGCAATCGCCTGCGCCACGTCCAGCAGGAAACCGAGCTCGATGGCCAGCAGCCACTCGGTATTCCACAGGCGCGAGCGGTCGTCGACCTGCACGCGCCGGTAGCGTTGCTGCAGCTCGGCGAGCTGGTTGCAAGTGGCCTGCATCGCGGTGGCCGTGCGGTAGATACCGCAGCCGTCTTCCATGCTCTGGGCCATCTCGCGCCGGAGCGTCGCGATGCGCTCGCCGCCGCGCGGGCGTGCGAGGATCGCCAGGGCACGCGCGCGCGCATCCTCGGCCAGCGCGCCGATCTTCGCGGGCGCGCCATGCGAGACCGACATTGAATGGGAGGCGGCTTCCAGGCCCGCCACCTTGCCGAACACCAGCAGCTCGGTCAGCGAATTCGAACCGAGGCGATTGGCGCCGTGGATGCCGACGCTCGAGCACTCACCCGCCGAGTACAGGCCGGGCAGGGGCGAGGCAGTGCGGCCGTCGGTGCTGATGCCGCCCATCGTGTAGTGGACGGCGGGCAGCACCGGGATCGGGGCCGTGGCCGGATCGACCCCAAGGTATTGCACGGCCAGCTCGTAGATCTGCGGCAAGCGCTCGCGCAGCTCTTTCTCACCAAGGTGACGCAGGTCAAGGTGCACGACTTCGCCATGCGGGCCGCTGATCGTGCGGCCCTTGCGCTTCTCGTGCCAGTAGGCCTGGCTCAGGCGGTCGCGGGGACCCAGCTCCATCGCTTTGTTGCGCGGTGTGGGTTCGGCCGGCCCGAGGCCGTAGTCCTGCAGGTAGCGGTAGCCGTCCTTGTTGAGCAGGAACCCGCCTTCGCCGCGGCAGGCCTCGGTGAACAACAGTCCGGTGCCGGGCATGCACGTGGGGTGGTATTGCACGAACTCCATGTCGCGCAGCGGCACGCCGTGACGGTAAGCGAGCGCCATGCCGTCCCCGGTGACAATACCGCCGTTGGTATTCTCGCGGAACACGCGGCCGGCGCCGCCGGTGGCAATGAT
>JAYUZI010000111.1:0-25933 GCA_043751915.1 Gammaproteobacteria bacterium
GAGTTCGATGCCGAGCGTCCGAATCCGGGAAAACGAGTACTTCGATGCCGCCCTGCGGCGCTTCAAGCGCGCCTGCGAGAAGGCCGGCGTACTCGCCGAACTGCGCCGCCGCGAATTCTACGAAAAACCCACCCAAGAGCGTAAGCGCAAGAAAGCCGCTGCCGTGAAGCGCCACATCAAGCGCGTTTCCCGCGATTTCGTGCGCACCGCGCGCTAAAGCCCATGACGCTCAAGGCGCGCATCCAGGAGGACATGAAGTCCGCCATGCGCGCGCTCGAGAAGGAAAAGCTCGCCAACATCCGCATGCTCATGGCGGCGATCAAGCAACGCGAAGTCGACGAGCGCATCGAGCTCGACGACGCCCAGGTGCTCGCCGTCATCGACAAGATGGTGAAGCAGCGGCGCGAATCCATCGTCCAGTTCCAGGCCGGGGGGCGTGCCGACCTGGTGGCGAAGGAAGAAGCCGAGCTCGCCCTGCTCAACGCCTACCTGCCCGCGCAGTTGGGCGACGCCGAACTCGACACGCTGATCAGCACGACCATCGCCGCCACGGGCGCCACTTCAATCAAGGACATGGGCAAGGTCATGGCCGCGATCAAGGCCAAGGCCGCCGGCCGCGCCGACATGGGCGCCGTCGGTGCGCGCATCAAGGCGCGGCTCACAGTCTGAGCCATCGCGGCGGCGCGCCCGCTGCCGCCTCAGTGCACGGTGAGCTCCGCGGCCGTTATTAGCTGCGGCGCAATATCCACCGGTACGTCCGCAAGCCGATCGAGCATGCGTCGCACTTCAGGCCGGATCACCACCATGCGCGTCAGCAGCGTCTTCACGCCCGCGTAATCGCCGTGTGCCTGCAGCGTCATGATGTCGTGCGTCAGGTCAATCACCGCCTGTTTCGCTGTGACGGTGTCGAGCGAAAAGGTGCCATCGTGCGCGATGCGGATCGCGCCGTGATCCAGGAAATTGTTCACCTGCAGCGCCATGCCACGGGCGTGCGCATCGGCCAGGCCAAAGCGCAGCGTCCGGAAGGTGGAGGCCAGGAACGTGACGTAGGTGGCGCGCTCCATGCCCTTGTCGATGACACCCTTGTCCATCAGGTACTGCAGCGCCCACAGGCCCGAGACGTCGGCCTTCGCTTCCTCGAGCGGGCCGTTCAGTTCCTTGAGTTCCTGGCGCACGGTGGTGGCGCGGCCATCGACGCGGATCGCCTGCGGACCCAGGCCGTGCATCAGCTCGTGCATGAGGATGTGAGTGAAAAAGGGTTCGAACGCGACTTGCTTGCGATCCGCCGGCGCCAGCACACGCGCAGCGATCGGTACCAGCACCTTCTGGTACTTGGCCTGCTGGAAATTCTTCAGCAGCACGCGCTTCGAGCCCTTGGCGCTGACGACCCGCGCGTCGTTCGGCAGGTTGAAGGCCGCGGTCTGCGTCGCGTGATTGCCGTCGCCGCTGTTGTAGAGCACGTTGACCACGCGGATCGGCGCGTAGCCGCCGAGCTTCGGGTTGCGCAATTGCGGATCGATCGGCAGGTGATCTTCCAGCTCCTGCAGCTCGGCGCTGAAGTGCGCGAGCTTGGCGGACTCGGCGGCGTCGCGCACCGTGATAAAAGCCTCGAACGCCGCCTTGAAATTGAACCACTGGTCCTCGTAAACCTCGTAAGGGCCGAGCGTCGGTTCGATCGACGCATCCAGACCCATCCACGCCATGTCGCTGTCGAAGTAGTCATTGCTGACGAAGGCCGCGGCGCGCTTCTCGAGGAATGCCCGGAGCGTCGGCTGCGCGGTGAGCGCCGCGGCTGCGCGCAGGTAGCGCGCCGCCTCGCCCAGTTCGTCCTGGTACTCAAGCGCGTACGGCACGGCCGTGAGCGCGCCCGCACTGGTGCGGCGTATGACCGTGAAGAAGCCCGCCGCGGCCTCGTGCTCTACCGGCGACAGCGAGTTGAGCCAGCTTTCGACTTCCGCCCGCGTGGCGTCGGCAGGGTAGAAGTTGGCTTGTGACGGCCGTTCATCCACACCCGGCAGGAACGGCCGGTTGAGATCGAGCTCGGACCAGGGTCCCTTGTTGATCATGAAATAACGCAATCGCGCCTGTCCCAGCGGGGAGTGGTCCTGCAGCAGCGCGAGCAGTTGCGACTCGTTGCGCGGCGACACCTGGCGCAGGTAGAGCGAATCCATGATCTGCGCGGCGCGGACCATCGCCGCCAGCGCCTGCCGTTCGTTCACCGGCAGCTGCGACAGATCGACCCGCACGTCGACCGGCGCAAAGCGCGCCGTCATGGTTTGCAGTTCGGCGACGCCAGGTGTAGCCGAGTGCACGCTGCCGCTCACAAATGCGAAACCGGCCAGCGCCCCTGTCAACATTCGAAAGTACGGTCGTTGCATCACAATTAACCTCATGAAATACGCGGCGGCGGGGCCGTCAGCCTGGGGAGCGGTAGCGCCTCAGCAGCAGATAGCTGATGACGCTGCCGCTGATCAGCGCCGCCAGCCCGAGGATTTCCGCGCGCGCCGCCAGCGCAATCAGCGCCAGCATGCCGGCAATGGCCACGCTGGCCGCCGTTCCGAGCCAGCGAAAATTCAGCGGCGTACCCGCCTGCGCGACGGCGCGCCGGGACAGGCGCCAGGACGCTGCGCAACCGAGGATGTACAGGGGCGCCGTCGCCAGCGCCGACAGCACGACCAGTTCGGCGAAAGTGCCGGTCAGCGCCAGTCCCATGGCAATCGCGGCGTTGACGAGGATCGCCACGTGCGGCGCGTGACTGCGCTCGTGGACCCGTCCCAGCGCGCGCGGCAGCAGGCCGTCGCGCGCAAAGGCGAACAGGATGCGCGGGTTGCCGAGCAGCTCGCTGCTCAGCAATCCGAACATCGACACCGCAGCGCCCGCCAGCATCAGCACACGGAGCGCTGGGCTGATGCGGCCCATGGCATCGGCGAGCGGCAACTTCGACGACGCCAGCGCCGGACCCAGGATTCCCTGCGCGACCACCTGGATTGCCACGTACAGCAACGCCACCAGCACCATGGACAGCACCAGTGCGCGCGGAATCGTGCGCGCCGGCTCCGCCACCTCGCCGCTCGCGCACAGCGAAATCTCCAGGCCCGAGAACGCGAACAGCGAGAGAATCATCGCCCGCCCAAGACCGGCGGTGTCGCTGTGGACGGTCTGCACGAAATTGCCGCCGTGCATGGCGGCCGCGCCGACCAGCACAAAGATGAGCAGCGGCAGGAGCTTCAGCACGGTGGCGGCGTTGATCAATCGCGTCGCGCGCATGACACCACCGACGTTGACCAGCGCGATGGCGCCGATGGCGCCGACGATCACCACCAGGTGCACCACAGGCTGGAAGGCTGGCGGGACCAGGCTGGCCACCACGTCGGCCAGTGCGGCGGACACGCCGCCGCTGGCTAGCACGCTGGCGAACCAGGCGAGCGTGCCGGCCACGAATCCGGTCAAGGGACCGAACGCGGCGACCACATAACCGTAGGCGCCGCCGCTGCTGGCGATGCGGCTACCGCCCTCAGCAAAACAGGCGGCCACCGCGCCCACGGCCACGCCGCAGGCCAGCAGCGCGAGCGGCGCATACGTGCCGACGCTCGCCGCGAGCGCCGCCGGCAGCGCGAAGATCCCGGCGCCGACAGTGATGCAGACCGTGCTGGAGGCGAGTCCCCACACACCGACCCCGCGCAGCAGGCCGGCGTCACGTTTATTTTCATCCATGCGCGGTAACGTAACACCATAGCGCGGAGCCGCACAGAGGGCCGATTGCGGCACGAGCCGTTTCCGGGTCTGGCATATTGCCAAACCATGAGCCAGCCGCACCGCAGCGCTCCATCAGCCACAGCCCAGGCCGTCATATTCACGGCGGCGGCCTTGCTGATGCTCAGCAACTACTACGTCTACGACTCGATCGGCCCGGTCGTCGACCTGCTCGAGCGCCAGCTCGGTTTTTCGGAAACTCAGATTGGCACGCTCAACGCGGTCTACAGTTTTCCCAACATCTTCCTGGTGCTGGTCGGCGGCCTGCTGACCGACCGCCTCGGCGCCCGGCGCGTGGTCTTCTGGGCCACGTTCCTGTGCCTGGTGGGCGCGGTACTCACAGCGCTAGGGAGTCTCTTTCCGGTCATGGTGTCGGGCCGGTTGCTGTTTGGCATAGGCGCCGAGACCATGATCGTGGCGCTGACCGTCGCACTGGCACAGTGGTTCATCGGGCGTTATTTCGCGCTGTGCTTCGCGCTGAACCTGAGCCTGGCGCGGCTCGGTTCCTATTTTGCCGACCGCTCACCTTCATTCGCGGATTCGCTGTACGCAAAGGGTTGGCAGGCGCCGCTGTGGCTGGCAGCGGGCTTCGCGGCCCTGAGCCTCGCGGCCGCCGCGGTCTACTACGTGGTGGATCGGCGTGAAGCCGGCCGCGGCACGCTCGCGCTTGCGCCGCCGAGCGAGCGCATCGACTGGCGCAACCTGCTGCGCTTTCGCGCCGGCTACTGGTACGTCGTCGGCATCTGCGTCACGTTCTATGCCGTCATCCTGCCGTTCCGCAGCACCTTCGCGATCGCGTATCTTCAGCACGCGCACGGCCTGTCGCTCGACGCCGCAAGTACGCTGAACAGCTATGTGTTCCTGGCCGCCGTGTTCGCGACGCCGCTGTTTGGCCTGCTCGTCGACCGCGTCGCCCGACATGCCCTGCTGCTGCTGATCGGCTCACTGCTGCTGCCCCTGAGTTTCCTGTTTCTCGCCAGCGGCGGCGTCAACCTGTGGGTATCGACGGTACTGCTCGGCGTGAGTTTCTCGCTGGTGCCCGCGGTGATGTGGCCGGCGGTGGCGCGCGTCGCCACGGCCGCGCAGCTTGGCACCGCCTATGGGCTCATGACCATGTTGCAGAATGCCGGCCTGGCGGCGGCCAACGTGATCGCGGGTTACCTCAACGACCGGGGTGGCGCGAGCGCGGCGCACGCGCAGGGGTACGCCGCAATGCTGTGGTTCTTCGGCCTGCTGAGCCTGATGGCGTTCCTGTTCTCGTTGCTGCTCTGGCGCCATGACCGGAACCAGAAATCCTGACTCGTTATTCAGCGGACTGCCCGCGGCCGCTCACAAGCGCAGTGACAGGCAGCTCAGGCCACCGTCCATCTTCCGGAACTCGGACATGTCGAGGCAGCGCACGGCATAGCCGAGTTCATCGAGCCGGGCGGCCAGCCGCGGGAAGCCTGCCGCCACCAGCACGAAATCATTCACGCCTATGCCGTTGGCGGCATAAGACTCGGCTGCATCGACCTCGATCAGCTCATACGCCGCGAGCTCGGCTGGCCGCGGCGCGTCGCGGGCCACGATAAAGCGGCGGTCGCCAAGATAGGTCATGCCGGATTTCAGATGCAGCAGCGAACGATGCGCACGGATGTCGACCAGCGACACCGTGTACCCGTGGCGCACCAGAATGCCGGCCAGTTGCTCAGCACCGGCCTCGTTGGTACGCGCGGAAACACCGATGAAGAAATGTTCTACGGCCTGGCAGACATCACCCCCATCGACAGTCCCGGGCGACTCGATCTGTTCGAGTTCCGGTCTGAACTGGCGCAGCGCGGCGGCCAACGTCGCCACTTCGCCGGCACGCGAGGGCGCACCGGGTCGCGTCATAACGGCCACGCGCGCGGCGATCACGGCGGTGTCTTCGACGAAGGTGCCATCGGGGAAGCGCTCATCGGCCGGCAGCACCGTGACTTGCACGCCGCAGCCGCGCAGTGCCTCGCAGTAGTCCGCGTGCTGCGTGCGGGCCTTGCGGATGTCCGGCCGGCCCTCGGCCGAGGTGGTCAGGCCGTTCTGGTAGGACAGCCCAGGAACACGGACGATGGCGGTGGCGAATTGCACGGCTCGGTTATTCACTATTGGCGCGTCCAGCAAGCGGCAGAATGCGCGACCGAGGGTTCGGGCGCAACTCTCGGGCGCCCGAATCCTCGGGTAGACTGCGGTTCATGGCCGGCCGCATTCCCCAGACCTTCATCGACGAGCTGATTGCGCGCGCCGATATCGTCGAGATCATCGGCAGCCGCGTGCCGCTGAAAAAGGCCGGCCGCGAGTACAAGGCCTGCTGCCCCTTCCACGATGAAAAGACGGCCTCGTTCTGGGTGAGCCCCGACAAGCAGTTCTATCATTGCTTTGGCTGTGGCGCGCACGGCACGGCGCTCGGCTTCCTCATGAACTATGAGCAGCTGCCGTTCCCGGAAGCGGCCGAGGAACTGGCCGGGCGCCTCGGGCTCGAGGTGCCGCATGAGGGCGGCAGCGGTCCGCCGCGAGTCCAGGAAGAACTCACCGAACTGTTGGGCCGGGTCGCGGGTTTTTACCAGGAAAATCTTGCCGGGAGCGAGCGGGCGCGCACCTATCTGCGCGGCCGCGGACTCGACGCCGCAATCGCCGAGCGCTTCCGCATTGGCTACGCGAGCGATGCCTGGAACGAAGTGCTGCGCCGCTTCGGCGCCACCGACGAGTCGCGCCGGGCGCTGTCGGCCACCGGACTCATCATCGAGCGCGACACGCCGCGCGCCGGCAGCGAGCCTTGGTACGACCGCTTTCGCGACCGCATCATGTTTCCGATCCGCGATCCGCGCGGGCGGGTACTCGGCTTCGGTGGCCGCGTGCTGGGCGACGGCGAACCCAAATATTTGAACTCCCCGGAAACTGCGCTGTTTCACAAAGGCCAGGAACTGTACGGCCTGCATGAGATCCGCCTGGCGCGCACCAGCCTGAAGCGCCTGCTGGTCGTCGAGGGCTACATGGATGTGGTGCGCCTGCACCAGGCCGGCATCGCCTATGCGGTGGCGACGCTCGGTACCGCGACCACGCCCGAGCATCTCAAGCGCGCTTTCCGCCTGGTCAGCGAAGTGGTGTTCGCCTTCGACGGCGATCGCGCGGGACGCGCCGCCGCCTGGCGCGCGCTGCAGAACGCGCTGCCCGAGGCGCGCGAAGGCCGTGAGCTGCGCTTCCTGTTCCTGCCCGAAGGCGAGGATCCGGACAGCCTGGTCGGCCGGGAAGGGCGCGAGGCCTTGGAAGCACGCCTGGCCACAGCGCTCCCGCTGTCCGAATATCTCGCGGCGCACCTGCGCGAGCAGGCTGATCTCGCGCATGCGGACGGCCGCGCCAAGTTCGTCGCGCTTGCGCGACCGCTGCTGGCGAAGCTTCCCCAGGGTGTCTATCAGGAATTGCTGCTGGCGCGCGTCGCGCAGGAGGTGGGACTCGGGACCGAGCGGCTGCGTGAACTCCTGCAGTCGGACCTGGCGGCCGCGCCCGAAGTGCCCGGCACCGACGACGGCGCAGCAGCGCGCTCACGCAACACGAATTTCCGCCACGGCGCCGGAAGTGGCGCCGGTGCCGGGCGCCGCGGCCTGGTGACGCAGGCCATCCAGACGCTGCTGCATTTTCCGGCGACCGCGGCGGCGGCTCCAGCCGCCGTCCTTCCAGCGCTCGCCGAGATTGGCGAAACGGAGCTTGGCGGCATCACCACGCTCCGCGAGCTGCTCAATGCGCTGCGCGCGCAGCCTCACCGCACCGCTTCGCAGCTGCTCGAGGAATGGCGCGAGCGGCCCGAGCACCGGCGGCTGGGGGAGCTGCACGCAGAGCGCATCCTGCTCGACGGCTCGCAGGCCGGACCCGAGCTGCTTGGAATCCTCGATCGGCTGATCGGCCAGATCGGCGCCGAGCGCCAGGCGAGACGTTACGACGAACTGCTCCGCAAGCTCGAGTCTGGTTCCGCGACAACGGAAGAACGCTCAGAATTTCAATCACTTAACAGGCGATCACCGGTCCGACCGCCCTGACCGCATCACTCCCGGCATGAGTGGCTCGCAATTGGCCTTTAGAGCCCCCAACTCAGTATAATTGCGGGATTTTCCGCACTCATTTCGCCCCTTCCGGCGCGTTCCCCTGATTCGCTAGGGAACCCTGGTTGAGGAATTCTTGTCCTGATTACATTCGTAAGAGACCGCAATGCCGCCGACCCGTAAATCAAAACCCGCGCCAGCAGCCCGAACCAAGAGTGCCGCGCAGCCAGCGCCCGCCGCGAAACACGCGGCGCCGGCCGCCAGGAAAGCGCACACAGCGTCGGCCGCAGCCCCGAAGCGCGTCGCGGCGCCGGCCAGGAGCGCCGCAGTGGTGAAGTCGGCAGCCACGGCGAAATCCGCCAAGCCACTCGCCGTCAAACCCACACCGAAGCATCCGCCCGCAACGACCAAGGTCGCCGCCGGCGCGCCCGCGGCGAAGCCGGCAGCCAACACCCGCTCGCACCTGACACCGCCCGTCGGCAAGTCAGCCGTGGTGGCGCCCAAGGGCTCGTCACTCGCGGCCGCGATCGAGCGCCGCGCCCATGGCGCGCCGGAAGACCGGCAATCGCAGCTCAAGCTGCTGATCGCGCGCGGCAAGGAACAGGGCTATCTCACCTACGCGCAGGTCAACGATCACCTGCCCTCCGAAATCGTCGATCCCGAACAGATCGAAGACATCGTCAACACGATTAACGACATGGGCATCCCGGTGTACGAGAAGGCGCCGGACTCGCAGTCGCTCCTGGCCTCCGACCCAGCCTCACCCGCCGACGAAGAAGCCATCGAAGAGGCGGCGGCGGCGCTCGCGGCGCTCGATGCCGAGCTCGGCCGCACCACCGACCCGGTGCGCATGTACATGCGCGAGATGGGCACCGTTGAGCTGCTGACGCGCGAGGGCGAGATCCGCATCGCCAAGCGCATCGAGGAAGGGCTCGATGCAGTACGCCTGTCGCTCGCCAGCTACCCGGCGACGCACGAATACGTGCTGCACACCTACGAGCAGTTCAAGGCCGGCCAGGCGCGCATGATCGACCTGGTGGTGGGTTTCATCGACCCGAACGCGCCAGATGTGATCGCCCAGCCGCAAAATCCGACCAAGGTCGAGATCGTGGCGGAAGGTGAAAAGCGTGAGCCAGAGGAAGCCGACGGCGACGCGGAAGACGAGGTCATCGACACCGGCCCCGATCCGGAGGAAGTCGCGCGCCGCATGGCCGCGATCCGCAAGCACCTCAACAGTGTGCTGACGGCGCTCGCCAAGCAGGGCGCGGACGATCCGCGCACGCAGAAGGCGCGCAAGAAACTGGCCGACGAGTTCATGGAGCTGAAGCTCTCGCCACGCATGTTCGACGCGCTGACCGCGCAGCTGCGCGTGCATATCGGCGAGATCCGCCAGATCGAAAAAGAGATCATGATCATCGCGATCCGCGATGCCGGCATGCCGCGCAAGGATTTCATCAGCTCCTTCCCGCGCAACGAGACCAGCGCGCGCTGGATTGCCAAGCACGTCAAGGCCGGCAAGAAATACTCGGCGCCGCTGGCGCGTCTTAAGGACGAGATTGAGCGCCGGCAGAAAAAACTGCAGGCGCTCGAGGTGACCTACCACCTGTCGATCAGCGGCATCAAGGACATCAACCGCGAGGTTTCGATCGGCGAGGCCAAAGCGCGCCGCGCCAAGAAGGAAATGGTCGAGGCCAACCTGCGCCTGGTGATCTCGATCGCCAAGAAGTACACCAACCGCGGCCTGCAGTTCCTCGATCTCATCCAGGAAGGCAACATCGGCCTGATGAAGGCGGTCGACAAATTCGAATACCGTCGCGGCTACAAGTTCTCGACCTACGCGACCTGGTGGATCCGCCAGGCCATCACCCGTTCGATCGCCGACCAGGCGCGCACCATCCGCATTCCGGTACACATGATCGAGACCATCAACAAGCTCAACCGCATTTCGCGGCAGATGCTGCAGGAGATGGGCCGCGAGCCGACGCCGGACGAACTGGCCATACGTATGGAGATGCCCGAGGACAAGGTGCGCAAAGTCCTGAAGATCGCTAAGGAGCCGATCTCGATGGAGACGCCAATCGGCGATGACGAGGATTCGCACCTCGGCGATTTCATCGAGGACACCTCGGTCACCTCGCCGATCGACCAGGCCACCAACGAGTCGCTCAAGGAGACCACGCACTCGGTGCTGGCGCAGCTCACGCCGCGCGAGGCCAAGGTGCTGCGCATGCGCTTCGGCATCGACATGAACACCGATCACACACTCGAGGAAGTCGGCAAGCAATTCGACGTCACGCGCGAGCGCATCCGGCAGATCGAGGCCAAGGCGCTGCGCAAGCTTCGCCATCCGAGCCGCAGCGAGCAGCTGCGCAGCTTCCTGATGGATGACTGAGCACCGCGGCGCATGAGCGACTACCGTGATGGCCCGGCCGATGTGCCCGCGTACCGGCACCGGACCGTATACCGGACCGTGCGGGGACTGGTACTGTCGGGTAGCCGCGACGGCGCGGCCGTAAGCAGCAGCGCTCGCGCTCCAGTGCGGGTGAGCGAAAAATACCAGGCCAGGCGCGACCTCAGTCTCCTCGCCCCGCACCCAGAGCCCGACGACACCGCCGGCGTGTTCGACGCGGTTCGCTACAGCGAACCGAATGACTGAAACGGCGCCTGCGATCCGCCATGAGCACAGTCACCAGGTGGTTTGCTGAGTTCACCACGAAGTCGGCCAACGACATCGCCACCTTTCAGTTCCCGACGCGTGATATCGACCCGGCCGGCGGCATCGATCGGCACAGCGGCGTGTTTGCCACGGTCAGCGAATTGAGCGCGCCGCAGCGCGGGCCCGTTGATTTTCCGTTCATAGGCGCCGCCGCGATTGCGGTGCGAAATGTGGCCCCTGCCGACGACGGCACTGTGCAGGTCTGGCTCGCGGTCGCGCCACCTGAACAGTTCGACCGCAGTGTCCGCGTCCAGTTCCTGGTCTGCAACGACTGACCCCGGACGCCAGCCTTTCACCTGGCGGTGTGCGCGTGTGATCAGTGCGCGGCGCGCTTCGCACGCGCCTGCTGCAGCGCGACCAGCACCCGCGCTTCGCCGTTGACGATGCCGCAACGGTTGGCGATTTCAACCGCACTGCTGCCACGTGCCGCCAACTGGGCCGCGGCGTAGTAGTCGCCGGCGCCGCTGACGATGTCCGTCTCGCGCGCCATTACGGCGGCGGCCAGCGCCGCTTCACGCGACGCGGAGACCATCGGAGCGGGCGCGGTCGGAGTCGCCGCCACTGCCGCCTGCTGCGCGTCGAAGCGCAGCAGGTCCAGTTGCTCGAAGATTCGCGCCAGTTCGCCCCGGTGCGCGCGATGCCCGCGGCGCAGGGTGTAGCTCAGCACGCAGAGGCTCAGGGCGAGCGCCAGCAGGCTGGCGGGCAGTGCCGCGCTCAGGATCAGCGTCCAGTCGGGATGCAGGGCGTGGAATCGCAGCATGTCAGTCTCCAGGAAATTTCCAAGGTCAGGCCGTGTGACGGAAAATCGTCCACAGCGGAGGTTCAAAAGCCGGCCAGCTGAAGGAGCAGGAATCGTGCCAGTAACTCACGGGCTGGCACCCTCGCCGTTGCGACCGCGGCCCAGGATGATCACGGCCACGCGCCGGTTGGCGTTGCGCTCCGCCGCAGAATTATTTGCCTGCAACGGGCGATATTGACCGTACCCGACCACTGCGAGCCGTTGTGGATCGACGCCGCGTTCTGCGAACAGGCGCACCACGCTGCCGGCGCGCGCCGCCGACAGCTCCCAGTTTGAGTGAAACAGGCCGGAGCGGATCGGCACGTTGTCGGTGTGGCCCTCGACGCGCACGGCGTTCGGCCAGGGCTTCAGTGAATCGGCGAGTCGCTGCAGGATCGGCAGCGCCGCCGGCGCTGGCTCGGCCACGCCGCTGCCGAAGAGGATGTCGGCGCTGATCTGCACTTCGACCGCATCGCCGTGCTTGTGCACGTGCACGAGATTACTCTTGATGAGGCTGCCGAGCACGCCGCTGACATCGGCTTCGATGCTGGCGAGTTCCTTTTGTCGGGCCGCTTCGGCCTCGATGAGTGCGGCGTTGGCCGCCTCGCGCGGATCGGCGGAGCCGGCAACGCGTTGACCGTCACGCACCGTGCCGCGCCCCTGCGGCAGTGGCATGCGCATATGGGCCGGCATGCCGGCGGTAAACATGCGGTTTACTTCGGTGATCGGCAGTTGCTCGCTGATGTTCTGCGACGCGTCGCCGACCGGGATGGGCTGGGGCGTGCGCGGCGTGCCGCGGAATTCTGCGCTCAGGGCGTCGGAGAGCACGCGGTACTTGCCCGAGTTGACCGAGGAGATGGAGTACATGACGACGAAGAAGGCCAGCAGCAGGGTCATCAGGTCGCCGTAGGGGATAGCCCAGGCTTCGTGGTTTTCGTACTGGTCGCGGGCGCGTCGCCGGGGCATGTTGCATCTCTAGTCGAGGTAACTGCGCAGCCGGGTGTCGATGCTGCGCGGGTTGTCGCCCTGGGCAATGCCGAGCAGGCCCTCAATCAGCATCGCGTGCACGTGCGCGTGCGCGTGCACGGCGACCTTGAGCTTGTTGGCCATCGGCAGGAACAGCAGGTTGGCCATGCCGATCCCGTAGACGGTGGCGGTGAACGCCGCGGCGATGCCGTGCCCGAGCTGGCTCGGATCAGCGAGATGCTGCATGACCGCCATCAATCCGAGCACCGCGCCGATGATGCCCAGCGTGGGCGAGTAGACGCCCATGCCCTCGAATACCTTGGCGGCGCGCAGGTCGGCATCCTCGCGCACCTGCATGTCGACCTCGAGCGTGCTGCGGATGGCGTCGGGTGCGTTGCCATCGACGACCAGCTGCAGCCCCTTGCGCAGGAACGGGTCGGACTCGCGCGTGAGCACCGGCTCGAGGCCGAGGAGCCCCTGCTTGCGGGAAATGGCGCTCCATTCCACCAGCTTGCGGATCTGCGCTTCGGGCGTGCGCGCCGGCGGCCGGAACACCCACGGCAGCAACACCAGCGCGCGGCGCATCACGTCGAGCGGCGTCTGTACGCAGATTGCGGCGAGGGTGCCGACCATCACGATCATGAACGCCGCCCACGACAGCAACGCATGGAGGCCCGCGCCCTTGAGCACGGCGCCGGCGATGATCGCGGTCGCCGCGAGCAGTACGCCGATGATGCTGAGTATGTCCACGGGGTTCGCGCGACTGCCTTAACCGCGCCAGTCGGCGAGCAGCGCCTTGAGCCGCACCAGCGCCTGGCCGTGCAGTTGGCAGGCGCGCGATTCCGTGACCTTGAGCACGGCGCCGATCTCCTTGAGGTTCAGTTCCTGTTCGTAGTACAGGGAAAGCACCAGCCGTTCACGCTCCGGCAGCGCGCTGATCGCCGTGATCACAGCCTGGCGCCGCGCGTCCTCGAGCGCCTCGCCCTGCGGATCGGGGCCGTCGTGCGGCAGTCGGTCGAGTGTCGAGTCTTCGCCGTCGTCAGCGTCGTTGAGCCGCAGCAGCTGGCAGCCCAGCGCGTCCTGCAGGATGCCGTGATACTGCTCGAGCGGCACGCCAAGCTGTGCGGCGACGTCGACGTCGCTGGCCTCGCGCCCGGTGCGGGCCTCGACCGCGCGGATCGCGGTCGCCGCGGCGCGCGCCTTGCGGTGCACCGAGCGCGGCGCCCAGTCAAGCTTACGCAGCGCGTCGAGCATCGCGCCGCGGATGCGGATACCGGCATAAGTTTCGAAACTGGCGCCGCGGCCCGCGGTGAAGTGTTGCGCGGCCTCGAGCAAGCCGATCATGCCGGACTGCACCAGGTCGTCCACCTCGACCTGTGGCGGCAGGCGCCCCGCGAGGTGATAGGCGATGCGCTTGACGAGGTCGGCGTGCCGGCGCACGAGCGCGTCGAAGTTGGGCTGTGGAGCCACGCTGGCATAGGCTTGTACGCCGTTCATTTGACCACCTGCAAGCGCGCCATCGGGCGCGTAAGGAGCCTTTCAAAAAAGAATTCGAGACGGCCGCTGGGCTGCTCCGGCACCGGCCAGCGCAGCACATCCTGCGCCAGGCGCCGGTAGGCGCGGGCCGCCGGGCCGCCGGGGAAAGCCGCCAGCACCGTGCGCTGGCCGCGCACCGCCCGCGGCACATCACCATCGTCGGGAATTTCTCCGGCGTAATCGAGCGTGACCTCGAGGTAGCGGTCGGTGACGCGCTGCAGCCGCCTGAACAGGTCGTGCGCCTCGGTACCGTCACGCGCCATGTTGACCAGGACGCGAAACGACCTGAGCTGGCGTTCGCGGCTCAGCACCTTGATGAGTGCGTAGGCGTCGGTCAGCGACGCCGGCTCGTTGCGCAGCACGAGCAACTGTTGCTGCGCGGCCTGGCAGAACGCCAGCACTGATTCGTTCAGCCCCGGCGCCGTATCGACGATCAGCGTTTCATAGTCTTCCGGGAGCGAGGCGACGCCGCGGATCAGGGTCGCGTGCTCGGCCGGCTTGAGTCGCGCCATGCGCGCCACGCCGGAAGCGGCGGGAATTACGCTGACGCCTTCGGCGGTACGTTGCACGATCTCCTCGAGCCGGACCTCGCCGGAGACCACCTGCTCGAGCGTGTGGGTCGGCGTCAGGCCGAGCAGCACATCGATGCTGGCGAGTCCCAGATCGCCGTCGAGCAGCAGCACGCGGCGGCCAGCTTGCGCCAGCGCCGTGGCGAGATTGACGGCCACGGTGGTCTTGCCCGTGCCGCCCTTGCCACCGGTAACAGCGATCACCTGCACGGGGCCGTTGGTGGTGCGCCCGATCACCGGGTTACGCTGCGACATTGAGTTGCCCTCCAAAATGTTGCGCCAGCAGCTCCGGATCAACGTTTGCGCCGGCGGCGCTGGCCAGTTCCACGGCCCGCGCCACCAGCTGCTGCGCCCGGGCCGGGCGCAAATCTTCGGAAATTCCTGGCCCGTCGCTCAGCCAGGCTACGGCCAGGCCGCTGCGCACCAGTGTCGAGAGCACCCCGCCCAGGCTCGCCGCTTCGTCGCAGCGCGTGATGGCGCAGCAACCGGCAGCCAGTGGCGCCGCGCGCCGCAGCAGTTCGCTGAGCACGCCGCCCTGCGCGCTGGCCGGCAGCAATAGCATGCGCTGCACCGGCAGTGGTGCACTGTCGAAGGCCGCTGCGAGTTCCGTGGCCAGGCCGCGATCAGCAGTCAGCGCCGGCGTGTCGATGAGTACCAGATCCTGGCTGACAAAGCGCCCGGCCGCCGCCGCGAACTCAGCGCCGCTGGCAAACCGGAAGCTGGGTACGCCGAGCAGGCGCCCCAGTGAGCGCGCCTGGTCGGCCGCACCGATGTGTTCGTCGTCGATGGTGACGATCGTCAGGCCATCGGCACCATGTTCGAGCAGCCAGCGCAGCGCGAGCTTCGCCAGCATGGTGGTCTTGCCGGCCCCCGCGGCGCCCAGCAGCGCCACCGCGCCCGGAGTACTGGTGGACAGCTCGCACACCGCGATACGTCGCGCCAGCGCGTCGAGATGCAACTGCGGCGCGGCTTCGGTGCCGGTATCTGCAGGCAGGTCACCGACCACCTGCAGGGCGATGTCGCGCGTCACGCCAAGTTCGGTGAGTTCGCACAGTGCGCGCGCCCGCAGCGGTTCACGGCGGGTGTAATCGTTCCAGGCCAGCGCGGCCAGCTGCCGCTCGAGGAGCTGGCGCAGGGTGCGCAATTCCCCGCTCATTGCCAACTGCTCCGCTGCCAGCGCTGCCGGCGGCCCGGCGAGTGCCATCACCCCCGGCGACCCGGCTGCCTGCGCAACGGAAGCCGGGACCGCCACCGGTGCGGAGTCAGCCGCCGCGCTGACTTCAACGCCGTGCCCAAGTCGGCGCGTCGAGAGAATGACGGCATCGGCGCCGAGCTCCGCGCGGATCTGCCGGAGCGCGTCGCGCATGTCGGTACCCAGATATTGCTTGATCTTCATAGGTGTGCCGGTGTTTGCATGAGGGGTTGCAGCCGATGATCAGCGACCGACCGCGGCCACGAGCCGCACCCGTCGATTGTCAGGAATCTCGTTCCAGGCGAGCACGTGCATGCTCGGCACGCTGGCCCGGGTGAAGCGCGCCAGCGTGGCGCGCAGTGCCGGCGCTACCATCAGCACCGCCGGCTCACCGGCGGCCTCCTGGCGTTGTGCCGACTCGGCCAGCCGTGCGGCCAGGCGCTCGGCGAGCCCAGGTTCGAGCGCGGGATTGGCCGCGCCGCCCGCGGCCATGGAATTTTGCAGGAGCTGCTCAAGATCGGGTTCGAGCGTGACGACCGGCAGTTCACTCCCGGTGCCGGCGATGTCCTGGACGATCTGTCGCGACAGCGCGATGCGCGCCTGCGCTTGAAGTACGGCCGGGTCCTGGCTGCGCGGCGCATGCTCGGCCAGCGTCTCGATGATGGTGCGGATGTTGCGGATCGGCACCCGCTCGGCCAGGAGGCCTTGCAGCACGCGCACCACGCCGCCGAGCGGCAGCAGTTTGGGCACCAGGTCCTCGACCAGGCGCGGCGAGGTCTTCGCCAGGCCATTGAGCAGCTGCTGCGCCTCGTCGTGCCCGAGCAGTTCGTGCGCGTGCGTCTGGATCACGTGGCTTAGATGCGTGGCGATGACCGTGCTGGCGTCGACCACGGTGTAGCCGAACATCTGTGCCTGCTCGCGTGTCGCTGGTTCGATCCAGATCGCTTCCATGCCGAAGGCCGGATCACGCGTCTCGATTCCCGGCGGCTTGCCGAACACGCGCCCCGGATTGATCGCCAGTTCGCGATCTGGGTAGACCACGCCGTCGCCAACCGCGACGCCGGCGAGGCTGATACGGTAGGCGTTGGGCGACAGTTCGAGGTTGTCACGGATGTGCACCGCCTGCACCAGGAAGCCCAGCTCCTGCGACAGTTTGCGCCGCACGCCGCGGATGCGCGCCAGCAGCTCGCCGCCGTTGGCTTTGTCGACCAGCAGCACCAGCCTGAAACCCACTTCGAGTCCGATCAGGTCGGCGGGCTGCACGTCGTCCCACGACAGGTCGCGCGGCTCGTTGCTGCTGGCAACCGCTGGTGGCGGCGCCGCCGCCGCAACCGCGGCGACCCGTGCGCGTTGCTTCAGAATCCAGGCGCCGCTGCCCAGGAGCGCGGCGAACAGCAGAAAAGCCATGTTGGGCATGCCCGGAATCAGACCCATCACGCCCAATATCGAGGCGGCGACCGCCAGGCTCCGTGGCTGACGGAATACCTGCGTGGCCAGCTCGCTGCCGAGGTCCTGGGCCCGCGACATGCGCGTGACAATGATCGCGACCGCGGTGGACAGCAACAGCGCCGGAATCTGCGCCACCAGACCGTCACCGATGGTGAGCAGCGTGTAGACCCGGGCGGCGTCGCTGAAACCCATGCCATGGCTCATCGTGCCAATGGCGAGGCCGCCAACAATGTTGATGACCAGGATCATGATGCCGGCAGTGGCGTCGCCGCGCACAAACTTGCTGGCGCCGTCCATCGAGCCGTAGAAATCCGCCTCGGCGCGCACCTCGGCGCGGCGCGCCCGCGCTTCGTCCTGGTTGATCAGTCCGGCGTTGAGGTCGGCGTCGATCGCCATCTGCTTGCCGGGCATCGAATCGAGAGTGAAGCGCGCGCTCACCTCGGAGATACGCCCCGCGCCCTTGGTGACGACCACGAAGTTGATGATGGTCAGGATCGCGAACACCACGATGCCGACCGCGTAGTTTCCGCCGACCACGAATTCGCCGAAAGCCTCGATGACACGTCCGGCCGCCGCCGTGCCCTCGTGACCGTGCATCAGTACCACGCGAGTCGAGGCGACGTTGAGCGCCAGCCGCAGCAAGGTGGCGAGCAACAGTACGGTCGGGAAGATCGCGAAGTCGAGCGGCCTCGAGACGTTGACCACGGCCATCGCCACCAGCACCGAGAGCGCGATGTTGAAGGTGAACAGCACGTCGAGCGCCAGCGGCGGCAGCGGCAGCACGATCATCGCCAGGACCGACAGCAGCATGAACGGCGCGCCGGCGCCGCGCCGCAGCGAATTCAGCATGTTCAGGCCGGGTGAGCCGGGATTAAGGGTCAGGTCAGCCATGCATTGAAGCCTGCGCCGCCGTCTTGGCGTCGCTTGTTCAGCAGCAGTGGAGCAAGAGCCGTGCCGGGCCCGAAACGTCGGCTTACTGGCGGCTCACAGCGGCGCCAAAGGCGAAGTGGTTCACAGTTCTACTCGACTTCCGGCGCGGCAATAGCCGGTGGCGCGGGTGGCAACGCGCCGCTGCGGCGTGCGGTGCGCAGCTGGTAGACATAGGTCAGCACCTGGGCGACCACCGCATACAGGCGCGCTGGAATCTCGTCGCCGAGCTCGCAGGCCCGGTGCAGCGCGCGCGCCAGTGGCGGCGCCTCAACCAGTGGCACGCCGTGCTCGCGGGCCAGTTCGCGGATGCGCTGCGCCACCAGGTCGGCGCCCTTCGCAACCACTACCGGAGCGCGCATCCGCGCCTCGTCGTAGCGCAGGGCAACCGCGTAGTGCGTCGGGTTGGTGATCACGACGTCGGCGCCGGGCACCGCGGCCATCATGCGCCGGCCCGCCATTTCCTGCTGCGCGCGGCGTACCCGATTGCGGATCTCGGGACTGCCTTCACTGTCGCGGTTCTCCTGGCGGATTTCCTCGCGCGACATGCGCAGTGAGCGGTGGTACTGCCACAGCGCCAGCGGCACGTCGACGGCGGCGATCGCCGCCAGCGCGCCGCCAAAGGCAATCAGTGCGGTGCCAGCCAGGGTCAGCGCGTGGCCGACCGCGGCGCGCGCGGGCTCGGTGCTGAGCGCGCTGAATTCGCGGAACTGGTGGCGCAGCACCACCACCGCCACCAGTGCCACCACCATGAAGCGTGCCAGGGATTTGAGGAGTTCGATTACGCCCTGGAGCGAGAATACGCGCTGCATGCCGGCAACCGGATCGAGCCGGCTCCACTGCGGCTGGAGCGCCGTGGCGCTGAAATTCCAGCCGCCGATGGCCAGCGGCGCGAGGATGGCGGCGGCCAGCAGCAGCCCCAGGATCGGCGCCACGGCCAGTGCCGCGCCGAGCGCCTCGCTCCCCAGCGTCCGCAGCATGCTGTCCTCGCCCAGGGACTGCGCGGCACTGAGCTCGAGGCCGCCGCGCATCAGGCCCATCAGTCGCCCACCGAGCACGGCGCCCAACCCGTAGAGGCCCAGCCCGCCGGCGAGCGTTACGGCGGCGGCGCCAAGGTCCCTGGAACGCGGCACCTGCCCGCGCCGGCGCGCGTCCTCGAGTCGCTTCTGTGTCGGACTCTCGGTACGGTCTAGGTCGTCGGTATCGGCCATGGCTCAGTGCGCCGCGGTCAGCGTCCGCGTGAAATCAAAGCCCTCGGCGAGCAGCCCGGTGAAAGCGGTGCCGATCGTGGGCATGCCAAAGGTGACGATGGTGAGCCCGAATATCAGCGTCACTGGCAGGCCGACGGCGAACAGATTAAGCGACGGCGCGGCGCGGCTCATGACCCCGAAGGCGAGGTTGATGACCAGAAGAGCGGTCATGCCGGGGAGCGCGACGCGCAGGCCGCCGATGAAGAGGATCCCGCCCCAGTCGGCCAGCGCGCGCCAGCGCACGGCGTCGAACCCATCGATGCCGACCGGGAGCCCGCGGAAACTGTCGACCAGCGTGTTGAGCAGCGCGAGGTGCCCGTCGAGGGCGAGAAACACCAGCGTCCCGAGCACTACGTAGAGCTGACCGAGGGCCGGCGTGGTGACGCCACGGAGTGGGTCAAGATTGAAAGCGAAGCCGAGCCCCATGCCGTTGGCGAGCAGCTGGCCGCCCAGCATCAGCGCGTCGAACACCAGCTGCAGTGAAAAGCCAAGGGCCGCGCCGATCAGCAGCTGCTGCACGGTAGTGATCACGCCGGCCGCCGACAGCAGCGCCACATCCGGCGCCGGCGGCAGGAGCGGCGCGACCGCCAGCGTCACGGCGCCGGCCAGCACC
This sequence comes from Gammaproteobacteria bacterium, assembly GCA_043751915.1. GTDB lineage: Bacteria > Pseudomonadota > Gammaproteobacteria > Steroidobacterales > Steroidobacteraceae > FEN-1191. The sequence goes on from JAYUZI010000111.1 coordinate 19,799, forward strand.
AGGCGCAGGCGCCGCGGCACGTAACTGGCCCCGTACACCGGCGCCATCATCAGGCAGGCGCCGATGCGCACGAACGGCCAGAACAGCCCGCCGAGCCAGTGCTGCAGCTGACTGACATCGAGGTTGACCATGCAGGGCCTGCTAACCCACCAGTGAGGGAATGCTTTCGATGAGCGCGCGCGTGTAACTGATCAACTCCCGGAGCATCCACGGGCCGGCAACCATGAGCGCTACCGCCATGCCGACCAGCTTGGGAATGAAGGACAGCGTCATCTCGTTGATCTGGGTGGCGGCCTGGAAGATGCCGACCAGGAGTCCGACCGTCAGCGCCACCAGCAGCAGCGGCGCGGCCAGCAGCATGGTCATTTCCAGCGCGCGCTGGCCGATCGTCATTACGGTTTCCGGTGTCATGGGTGCCTCTTCCCTACCTGTAGAAACTTGCGGCGAGCGAACCCATCACCAGCGTCCAGCCGTCGACCAGCACGAACAACATGATCTTGAAGGGCAGCGAAATCAGCACCGGCGAGAGCATCATCATGCCCATCGACATGAGCACGCTGGCCACGACCAGATCGATGATGACGAAAGGAATGAACAGCAGGAAGCCGATCTGGAACGCCGTCTTCAACTCACTGGTCATGAAGGCCGGCGCCAGCACGGTCAGCGGCACGTCCTTGGGCGTGTCGTAGCCCTTGCCGCCGGCGATGCGCGCGAAGGCGGCGATATCGCTCTCGCGGGTCTGCTCCAGCATGAAGGTCTTGAGCGGGCCGACGCCGCGCTCCAGGGCCGTGGTGGTGTCGATGGTGCCCGCCATGTAGGGGTTCACCGCGTCGACGCGAATTTTGTCGATCACCGGCGACATGACGAACAGCGTCAGGAACAGCGCCAGGCCGACGATCACCTGGTTCGGCGGCGCCTGGCCGGCGCCGATCGCCTGGCGGAGGATGGCGAGCACGATCACGATGCGCGTGAAGGCGGTCATCATCAGCAGCGCGGCGGGCAACAGCGTGATCGCCGTCATCAACGCGAGCAGCTGGATCGTCAACGTGTAGGTCTGACCGCCGCCGATGTTCTGCACGGCAAAGGCGGGAATGCCGGGCGCCACGAGTCCCGCCGAACCGGCAGCACCGGCTGCGCCCGGCAGCAGCACCAGCGGCAGCAGCGCGCACAGCCACCATGCGGCTCGCCGCTTCATCGCCCGAGGCTCCGGCGCAGCAGCTCACGGAAATTCGGCATCGCCGGCGCAGCGCCGCCGGGTTTTACCACGGCGCCAGCGGTGGTCGTCGGTACCGAGGCCGGCGTTGTATCGGGCAATATGCACAACAGCCGCACGTTGCCGGGGGCGACGCCCACCAGCAGCTGCTGGCTGCCAGCCCGCAGCAGCACGGCGCGTTCGCGCGCACCGAGCGCCACCTGGCAGATCACCTGAAGTTCGGCCGTGCCGGCCGCGCCGATCACACGCAGGCGCCGCATCAGCGCCGCGGCGGCATAGACCGCTGCGAGCACCAGGGCCAGGGCCAGCACCAGGCGCACCACGCCAAGGCCCGCTCCGGGCGCAGTAAATCCGCTCGGAGCGGCAAACGGAGTGGAGCTTGCGGCCCGGGCCGCGCCAGCCAGCGGCAGGGCCAGCAGCAGCGCCGACATCCGGCCGGACCATCGTTGAATCGTGATTTGCGGTTGCATGCCGGGTATAGAGCAACCGGCGTGCCAGCGGGAATGACGGAATCCCGGCGCTGCGGGCCTCGGTCGGAGACTACTTGAGCTTGCGGATGCGCTCCGCCGGGCTGATGACGTCGGTCAGACGGATGCCGAATTTCTCGTTGATGACCACCACTTCGCCATGCGCGACCAGCGTGCCGTTCACGTACACGTCGAGCGGCTCGCCGGTAGTGCGCTCCAGTTCGACGACCGAACCCTGGTTCAGCTGCAGGAGATTGCGGATGCTGATGCGGCTCCGGCCCACTTCCATCGACAGCGTGACCGGGATATCCAGCACCACGTCGAGATTGATGTCGCCGCCGGCCGCACCCGCGGGCACCCCGGCCTGCAGATCATTGATCGGTGCGTTCTGGATTTCAGGCTCAGCGGTATTGGCGTTCATGCGTGGCTCGGTTGGCGGTTATTGAATGACAAAGCTGGTGAAGTAGACGGCCTCGACGGCCTCGCTCTTGGCGCCTTCGGTCGCGATCGTCTTGCGGACCGCTTCAAGCGTGGCCGCGCGGAGTTTCTCCTTGCCTTCGGGCGCCAGCAGCGCTTCAGGCTGCTGCGCGGAGTACAGCAGCACCAGATCATTGCGGATCGCGGGCTCGTTGCTCTTGATCTGCTCGACCACGACCGGGTCGCGGCTCATCGCTTCGAGCGTAATCTGCAGGTAGCGCGTGTTGCCGTCAGTACCGAAGTTGACGACAAACGCCGGATCAAACTTGAAGTAGATGGCGGCGGCCCTGGACGCATGCACCTCGGGCGCCGGGCTGCCTGCCACAACGGGCTTCGGCTTCAGGAACCACCAGGCCGCGCCACCGCCAGAGGCCAGCACCGCCACCGCGATCGTGATCGTGATCGTGATCAATGGCAGCCGATTCTTCTTCGCTGCCGGAGCAGTTGCGCCCGCCGCGGTTTTCGCTTCAGTAGCCATGCCGTGTCCATCCAGATTTAAATTGACAGAGGTCTACACAGCAAGGGCTGTGCCAGACGGAATTCTGACGGCTGTCAGACATACTCATCGACCATGCCCAGCGCGCGCGCCACCGCGGCCAGCACTTCCGGTTGCTCGCCGACATCGCCGACCGTGCGCGACGCGGAATTCGAATTCTGTGACTCGCGTCGCGCCTGCTGCTGCACCGTGGCCTGGCCGAGTGTGAGTCCAGCACCCGCCAGCACCGCCCGGAGCTGTGGCATGGCCTGCTCGAGCGCTGCACGGGTCTCCACGTGGGCTGCGGTGAACGTGACATTGACGTTCGCGTCCTGCAGGTCGATGTGCACTTCCAGCGGCCCCAGGTGTGCGGGCGAGAGCCGCAGTGTTGCCGCTTGCACTCGCTCATTGCTCAGGATCAGCACCTGCGCGGCCAGCGCCTGCGGCCACTGCCGCTCGTGCACCGGTACCGCGACGCTCCGTTCCACCGGGTTCGGGCTGGCGGTCGTGGCAGCGCGCATGGCGGCCGCCATATCCATGAACGTGGCCACCGCGCCGCTGGCGGTGGTGGCCGGCGTCGCGGCCGGCCGCTCCCCGGCCGCGCCGCGCGCATCCGCATCGCGGTGTTCGGTAAGCCGCCCGGACAGCTCAGCGCCAGGCGCCGCGGTGACAATCGCCGTGGCGTTGACTGCCGGCGGCCCATCCGTGCGCGTGCCAGCCGCCAGAGTGCCGTTCGCATCAGTGATGATCGGCGCAGTGGCGCCGGACAGGTTGCGCGCGCTCGCGTCTTCGGCGGCCACTTGCCCATCGGTTCCACCAGCGTCTGCGGCCGGTGCGCTGCTCGGCGCGAGCGTGCTCTGCTGCTGGAGCCACTGCAGCACGACGGCCAGCAGCGCTGCACCAGGGTCAGGGGCTGCTGCTGGTGCCGCGGTCGACTCCAATCCTGATTTGTCAGCCTTGACGGCGCTGTCGGCCGCGGCCTGTTGGTCGTTGCCGCCGCTCGTCACTGCGCTCTGCGCCTGCCGCGCCACGGCGACTGGCGAGGCCTCAGGCGAAAACAGCGCCAGCAGCAGATCGGCCGGCAGCGCCGCGGCACCATCTTGCGGCGCCGCCGCGGGCACGACCGGCACAGCCGACAGGGTCGGAGCGCCAGTAGTCGTGGATTTTCCGATCGCGGTGTCCGCTCCGCTGGTCAGCGCCAGCAGCGCCTGCGAAAACGGGGCGGCCGCTGCAACGTTGAACGCCAACGGCAGATCAGCGGGCGCGGTATCGGTGTCCGCCGCCGGCAGGCCACCCTGGATCGCGTTGCCGGCGGGCGGCGTGGCGCACACGGCGCCGGTGGTTTGCGTCATCATTGCCGCATCTTCGGCTGGTTCGCCAACTCGTCAAGTTCGCGCTGCTGTCGCTTTTCCTGGCTCATGAATTCCTCCCAACGTGCGTGTTCGATAACCTTGCCGACCACCTGCTTACGGGTCGCCGCGTCGCGCCACAGCTCCAGCACCTGCGCGCTCTCCGCGCGTAGTTGTTCGAGGAGTGTGCGCTGTGCGCGCACCGCCTCGGCAAGCCGGGCGATGAAGACCTGCTGTTCGCGCAGACCGCGCATCGGCGCTCCGCCGCTGGCGCGCACGTGAAACAGCTGCTCGTATTCCAGCCGGTAACGCACCAGTTCCTGGTAACGCTGTTCGCCAGCGGCAATGCGCCGCTCGCAGTCGGCCAGGCGCAGCGCGCAGTTGCGCTCTTTCTGCCCGGCCAGATCGTGGAGCGGCCGCAGGCGCTGTTCGCGTTTCACGGACTTGTGCTCCGGGCCGGCGCCGCATCAGGCACCGCCTGCTGCAGCTGGGAAATGCTGTCGGCCAGCAGCACACTCTCGCGCATGTCCTGGCGCAGATAGCTCTCGAGCTGCGGCCAGCTGGCAATGGCTTCATCGACGCGCGGATCGGAGCCGCGCTGGTAGGCGCCGATGGTAATCAGGTCGCGATTGTGTTCGTAGAGCGCCGAGCGCTGACGGAGCCGGCGCGCCAGGTCGCTGTGCGCCACCGAAACGATGTCGTGCATCACACGACTCACCGACGCCTCGACGTCGATGGCGGGATACCGTCCACCGTCGGCGATGCGGCGCGAGAGCACGATGTGGCCATCGAGAATCGCGCGTGCGGCGTCGGCGATCGGGTCGTTGTGATCGTCGCCCTCGGCGAGCACTGTGTAGAAAGCGGTGATCGAGCCGCCGGTGTTCACGCCATTCCCGGCGCGCTCGACCAGCTGCGGAAGCCGTGCGAACACTGATGGCGGATATCCTTTGGTCGCGGGGGCCTCGCCAATGGCGAGGCCGATTTCACGCTGCGCCTGGGCGAAGCGCGTGAGCGAGTCCATGATCAACAACACGCTCTGGCCCTGGTCGCGGAAATACTCGGCGATCGAAGTCGCGAGCCAGGCGCCGTGCAGGCGCATCAGCGGCGGATGGTCGGCCGGCGTGGCGACCACGACGGCGCGCGCCAGGCCGGATGGACCGAGTATCGACTCTATGAATTCCTTTACTTCGCGACCGCGCTCGCCGATCAGCCCGACGACGATGACGTCGGCCTGGGTGTAGCGCGCCATCATGCCAAGCAGCACGCTCTTGCCGACGCCGCTCCCGGCGAACAGGCCGATGCGCTGGCCGCGCCCCACGGTGAGCAGGCCATTGATGGCGCGTACGCCGACATCGAGCGGTTCGGTGATGCGCCGGCGCGCCAGTGGATTGATCGGGGTACCGGTCAGGCGCACGCGCGTGGTCACCGGGATGGGCCCGCGACCGTCGAGCGGCTCGCAGGCGCCGTCGACCACGCGTCCCAGGAGTCCCGGGCCGACGCCCACAGTTCCCGTGCCGGGCCGCGGCAGTACGCGCGCCCCGGGCTTTAATCCGTGGATGTCGCCGGTCGGCATCAGATAGAGGTTCTCGCCCGCAAAACCGACGACCTCGGCACCGATGTGCATGTCGTCGGCAGTGACAATCTCGCAGCGATCGCCGACAGCTGCCTGGCAACCGCTCGCCTCGAGGGTCAGGCCCACCATCCGCGTCAGTCGCCCTGCCACCGGCGGCGATGGCAATTCGGCCAGGCGCACCGTGCTGCGCTCGAGCGCGCGCGCCCAGCGTTGCTGCGCCGCTGGCAGCGCCGCGCTCACGATTGCGCCCCGGTGGTGTGATAGCGCTCGTCACCCAGCACGGCGACGATGGCCGCGCCGAGCCGGGTTTCCACCTGAGCGTCGATGCTGGAATTCTCGCTGCTGATGCGGCAGCCGCCGCGGGTGATCACCGGATCCTCGACCAGGGCCCAGGCGCGTTCGGCGGCGGGCTCAGCGAGTCGTTCGCGCACCAGCGCGGCGTCCTCCGGATGCAGATAGATTCTGACCTCGCGGGCCGCGGCAGGCAGCAGCGCCACGGTTTCGCGGATCACCGCGATGACCTGTTCGGGCTGCGTCCGCAACTCACGCCGCACCAGCTGCCGCGCAATCGCGCCGGCCAA
>JAYUZI010000112.1:0-5313 GCA_043751915.1 Gammaproteobacteria bacterium
TGCGCTCTTGCGGCGCGTCCTGGCCGTCGCGCCAGCATATGCGATAGTGGCGAGGTAGCCCGCCGTTCGGTGGTCCCTGCCAGGTAAAAAAATCGCTGCTGGGGATGCGGGCCAGGTCGAGCCGGCCGTCAATACTCGCGGACCGGGCGGCTGGCAAGTAGGCAATCAGGGTACTGAGCGTGCCGCGTTTACGCACGCCCAAGACGCCGTGCGGATCATGATGCGTGCCGGCGGCGATGCGACGCAGGTCGTCCGCCAGATCGTCGATCCAGTTGGCCATTGCCAGCGTACTATACTCGACGCGGGCCCCACCAGAGATCGATTGCAATGGCCAAGCCAAACCCACGCACTTCCTCAGGCCGCTATGTCAGCCGGCTCACCAGCGGCACCCTCGCCGTCATCATGGCGGGCGGGCGCGGCGAGCGGTTGCGCGACCTGACCGCCAATCGCTGCAAGCCGGCCACGCCCTTCGGCGGCAAGTTCCGCATCATTGATTTTCCGCTGTCCAACTGCGTGAACTCGGGCATCCGGCAGATCTTCATCATGACCCAGTACAAGGGCCAGTCACTGATCCAGCACGTGCAGCGCGGCTGGAGCTACCTGCGCGGCGAGTTCGGCGAGTTCGTCGACGTGGTGCCGGCGCAGCAGCAGATCGGCGAGCATTGGTACCGCGGCACTGCCGACTGCGTCTACCAGAACCTCGACCTGATCCGCACGCACCGGCCCAAGCACGTGCTGGTGCTGGCCGGTGACCACATCTACAAAATGGACTACGGCCCGATGGTGGCCTCCCACGTCGAAAAGGGCGCCGACATCACGGTCGGCGTAGTCGAGGTGTCGCGCGAGAAGGCGCGCGAGTTCGGCGTGCTGTCGGTCACCGAGTGGAACCGGGTGACGAAGTTCGCCGAGAAGCCCAAGGAGCCGGAACCCATTCCCGGTCGCCCTGATGTGGCACTCGCCTCGATGGGCATCTACGTCTTCAATGGCCGGCTGCTCGAGAAGCTCCTGATGGAAGACGCGAAGGTCGCCGATTCGAAGCACGATTTCGGCCGCAACATCATTCCGCCGGCGATCGATTCGCTGCAGGTGTTCGCCTATCCGTTCACCGACGTGAAAACCCGCGCGCAGAACTACTGGCGCGACGTCGGCACCGTCGACGCCTTCTACGAGGCCAACATCGAGCTGGTGCACGTGGCGCCGGAACTCAATCTCTATGACGAGGAGTGGCCGATCTGGACCTACCAGGCGCACTTCCCGTCGGCCAAGTTCATCCTCGATGAAGACGGGCGGCGCGGCATGGCCATCAACTCGATCGTGTCGGGCGCCTGCATCATTTCCGGCGCGGTCGTCAACCAGTCGCTCCTGTTCTCGAACGTGCGCGTCAACGAGCGCTCGAGCGTGTACCGCTCCGTGGTGCTGCCGAACGTCAAGATCGGCACCGGCTGCACCATTCGCCAGGCGATCCTCGACGAAGGTTGCGAAGTGCCCGACGGTATGCAGATCGGCGTCGACCTTGGAGCCGACGCGGGGCGCTTCCACGTCACCGAGGGCGGCGTCGTGCTGGTGACTCCGGAGATGCTGCAGCGTAGCCTCGCGAACGCATGAGCGAGAGCCAGCGCTTCCCGGTGGTGCTGCTCTGGCACATGCACCAGCCCCAGTATCGCGATCCCCTCAACGGCGAGTACATCCTGCCGTGGACCTACCTGCACGCCATCAAGGACTACAGCGACATGGCCGCGCACCTGGAGACCAACCCGCGCGCGCGCGCGGTCGTGAATTTCGCGCCGATCCTCATCGAGCAGCTGGAAGAGTTGGCGAAGCGCGTCACGGCGCATCTCAATACCGGAGAAGCGCTTCCCGATCCGGTACTCGCGCTCCTCGCCGAAGCGCCGCTGCCGGTGGAGCCGGGCGCGCGGCTCGCGCTCCTTCAAGCCTGCCTGCGCGCCCAGCGGGCGCACCTGATCAACCGTTATCCCGTGTATGCCGAGCTGGCGACGCTCGCCGTGGCGTTCGGTACGCGCGAAACCGTGCCCTATGCCTCGGACCAGTACCTGCGCGACATCGGCGTCTGGTATCACATCGCCTGGCTGGGCGAGCACGTCAAACGAACGGACGTGCGGGTCGCCGCGCTCATCGATCGCGAGCGCGACTTCACGGCGACGCACCGGCGAGTGCTGCTGGAGTTGATCGGCGAGCTGCTCGCCGGGCTGCTCGGGCGCTATCGCGTGCTGGCCGAACGCGGCCAGGTCGAACTGTCGATGTCGCCCTATGGGCATCCCATCCTGCCATTGCTGATCGATTTCCACACGGCGCGGGAATCGGTACCAGACGCGCCGCTGCCGCGCGCCGCGCAGTATCCGGGCGGCGCGGAGCGGGTGGCGTGGCACATGCAGGAGGGCGTGCGGGTCTTCACGCGCGCATTCGGCCGTCCGCCCGCCGGCTGCTGGCCCTCGGAAGGCGCCATCAGCACCCGCGCGCTGGAATTGGTCGGCGAGCACGGCATGCGCTGGGCCGCGAGCAGCGGCAACGTGCTGCGTGGGTGCCTGCGCGCGCTCGACGCGCGGCAGGGCGAGTGGCGCGAGTCCGCGCCGGAGCTGCACGCCTGGCAAGTGCCGGGGCGCGAGCTGAGCCTGTTCTTCCGGCATGACGAGTTGTCCGACCTCATCGGTTTCGCCTATTCGAAGTGGCACGGCGATGACGCCGTGCGCCACTTCGTCGGTGAACTCGAGCGCGTGGCGCGCGCAGAGGCAGGCCGACCCGGCGCGATGGCGCTGATCGCGCTCGATGGCGAGAACGCCTGGGAGCATTTTCCGTTCAACGGGTACTATTTCCTCAAGGGCCTGTACACCGCGCTGGCCGAGCACCCGCAGCTGGAATTGACGACGCTCAGCGAGGTGCTCGCGCGCCACCCCGTCCACCAGCCGCTCGCGCAGGTGGTCGCGGGCAGCTGGGTGCACGGGACGCTCTCGACCTGGATCGGCGATCGCGACAAGAACGCGGGCTGGGACCTGCTGGTGCAGGCCAAGCTCGCCGTCGACGAAGTGCTGGCCGGCGGCCGTCTCCCGCCGCACAAGCGCGAATGGATCGAACGGCAGCTGGCGCTGTGCGAGAGCTCCGACTGGTTCTGGTGGTTCGGCGATTACAATCCCTACCTGGCGGTGCGCGATTTCGACCGGCTGTTCCGCCATCAGCTCTCGAGCCTGTATCGGCTGCTCGGGCGCGAGCCGCCCGAGGCGCTGGCGCACGCGATCTCGGTGGGACTCGGCGCACCCGAAGGCGGCGGCGTGATGCGCCGCGCGCACGAATGAATCCCCGCCCGATCGCGAAGATGGCGGATATCGCGCGCCTCGCGGGAGTATCGGCATCGACCGTCTCGCGAGCCCTGGCCGGCAGTCCGCTGGTGACTGCACTCAAGCGTGACGAGATACACCGCCTGGCGCATGAGCGTGGTTATGTGATCAATGCCACGGCGCGGAATCTACGCCTGCAGCGCACCCAGACAGTGAGCGTGGCCATACCCTCGGGCCACGCAACCAGCCAGCCGCTGACCGACCCGTTCCTCATGGAGATGCTCGGGCATCTGGCCGACACGATCACGCAGCGCGGTTATGGGATGTTTCTGCAGAAGGTCGTGCCGCCGATGGACGACTGGTTGCCGCAGCTCATTGCCAGCCATCGGAGCGACGGCATCATCGTCCTCGGCCAGAGCACGGAACACGCCGCACTCGAAGCGGCCGCGGCCCGCTACAAACCCCTCGTGGTTTGGGGCGGGCACCTCACGGGCCAGCGCTACTGCACCGTCGGCTCCGACAACGTGGGCGGGGCCATGGCGGCGGTCACCTACCTGATCCGCTCGGGCCGGCAGCGCATCGTGTTTCTGGGCGACCCGGCGGTGCCGGAGATCGGCCTGCGCTACCAGGGTTACCGGCTTGCCCACGAGCAGGCATCGCGGCAGCCCGTCCCGCCGACAATTGTGTCGATGCATGCCTTCGTCGCGGCGTCCGGGAGTTTCGATGCCGTGTTCGGCGCCACCGATGTGATTGCCGTAAGCGCGCTGCGCGCGATCAGCGCCGCAGGGCTCGCCGTGCCGCGCGAGGTCGCCGTTATCGGGTTCGACGACATTTCCCTGGCCTCGAATGCCAACCCGCCCCTGACCACGGTACGCCAGGATTTGCAGCGCGGCGCACAAGTACTTGTCGACCTGCTATTCCGTCGCCTGCAGGGCGAAGACACGCCGTCCGTAGTCATGCCTGCCGAACTCGTGGTGCGCGAGTCCAGCGGCTGAGCGGCACAGGCCCGCGGATGGGTTCTCGCATGCGAGCGCCTTACTGGGCTATCGCATGACTTTGAATGGTTGCGAGCGTTACGAGTAACGCGTTACAAGTAACGCGTGGAAGCAGTTCACGGCTATCAAACTTTCCATGATAACCGGCGAGCGCTGGCCGCCGATCGCGCCCAGAAATATCGCGACGCGATGAGGCATGCCGGCTTGCGCCCGATCCAGCTGTGGGTAGCGGATACACGGGGTGCGGGGTTCGGCGCCGAATGCCGGCGGCAATGCCTGCTGGTGCGGGAGCGACCTGTCCGCCCCCGTCGCTGCCGGCACCGTCCGCGGATCAATCTGCGACGCGGCGACCTCGTGACACTCGTCTCCAGCCGGCGGTCGGGCAAAGCGGGTCGGCCGCAGCAAGCACTTGTCATACGGTGTGATCAATTTGACGCACTGTCGCACGTGACCGTCCTGCTCATAGCGCGCGAGGCGCGGGCGGTGCCGCTGCTGCGTATTCCGATTCCTGAGGCCAGGGTACAGGTCATGATCGACTCGCCGCAGGCGATGCCGCGCACGAATATCCGCATGGTGTATGGCCGGCTGGACGAGAAATCCCAGCTCGCGGTCGATCGCGCGCTGACGCTATTCCTGGGGATTGCCCGCTGAATACGTATGCAGGGACAGGCCGGCGCCGCCGCGCTACGATGCGCCCAATAGCGGGGGGCATGCCATGGCGAATGACAACACGCGGCCGCAGCTGACTTTCTGGCAGATCTGGAACATGTGCTTCGGGTTCCTCGGCATCCAGTTCGGCTTCGCGCTGCAGAATGCGAACGTCAGCCGCATCTTCCAGACGCTCGGCGCGGACATGGAGTCGCTTCCGCTGCTGTGGATCGCGGCTCCGCTGACTGGCCTGATCGTGCAACCCATCGTTGGACACTTCTCCGATCGAACGTGGACGCGGCTTGGGCGTCGGCGGCCGTATTTCCTGGTCGGCGCGGTGCTGGCGACGCTGGCGCTGTTCGCGATGCCCAACTCTTCAG
>JAYUZI010000113.1:0-4487 GCA_043751915.1 Gammaproteobacteria bacterium
GAGCGGTGGCAGGTCTCAGGGACGCGATCCGAATGTCGAGCGACTGGAAAACGAACTGATGGACAAGCTCGGCGCCAAGGTGCAGATCCAACACACCACCAAAGGTCGCGGCAAGCTGGTCGTCGCCTATAACAGCCTCGACGAACTCGATGGCATCCTTTCGCATATCCAATAGATCGCCGATGCACGCTCATGGCGACCTTGCTGCGACGCGTTAACAGCGTTGAAGCGCCGTGGCGTCCTCCCTATAATGCGCCGCCTTCGCGATGACCTGCTTGCATTGTCTTTCGGAATAATTCGCTGACAAATTACGACTTTGCGCTCGCCCGCCGCCAGGCATTGATGCTGGTCGCCGGCCAGGTGGCGATCGCAGGTGTGGTCGCGCTGGTTTGCGCCGCGTCAATTGGCTTGCAGGCGGGTCGCGCCGCGGCGGTGGGCGGGGGCATCGGCGCCGCGGCCAGCCTGGCGCAGGTCGCGAGCGGCTTCCGGCGCAGCGCGGCCGGCAACGCGCAGGCGATCGCGCGCGGCTTCTACCGCGGCGAGGCGCTGAAGATCGCAGTGACGGTGTTGTTGTTTGTCTTGGCGCTGCGCGGACGACACTTTGCGCCGGGCCCGCTGCTGGCGGGTTACGTGGCGACCTTCGTCGCCTACTGGGTGGCGCTGGCGCGCATGACGCGCGCGCCTTAGATGAATGGTTCGGTTTGGTTTGATCAGGGATAGGTAAGCGGACAAGATGGCTGCAGAAGCGACCCAGGGACCCACAACGGTCACTGAATACATACAGCATCACCTGACGAACTGGTCGTGGCAGTTCGGTCAGAGTTCCTTCTGGACGCTCAATCTCGACAGCCTGTTCTGGTCGGCGCTCATGGGCCTGCTGTTCCTCGGGAGCTTCGCGATCGCGGTGCGCACCTCGAAGCGCTCCATCGACAAGGCGCCCACCGGCTTCCAGAAATATGCCGAAGGCGTGGTCACCATGGTCGACAACAACGTCAAGGACAGCATGCACGTGTCCAGCCCGCTGATTGCGCCGCTCGCGATCACGATCTTCTGCCTGGTGCTGTTCATGAACGCGATCGACCTGTTTCCGGTCGATTTCTGGTCGACCGTGATTGCCGAGCGCGGCGTCGGACTCGAGAATTTCAAATCAGTCGCCACCACCGACCCGAACATCACCTTCGGCATGGCGATTACCGTGTTCCTGCTGGTGCAGTACTACAGCTTCAAGATGAAGGGCGCCGGCGGGTACGCGAAGGAATTCCTGTTCCACCCCTTCGATCACTGGGCGCTGGCGCCGTTCAACATCCTGCTCAATCTCGTCGAACAAATCGCGCGCCCGGTTTCACTGGCGCTGCGACTGTTCGGCAACATGTACGCGGGCGAACTGGTGATGATCCTGATCGGGCTTTTCGCCCTTTCCAAGGGCTGGCCGTTCAGCGTCGGTGCTGCATCGCTGTGGGTGCTGCAATTCATTCTGGGCATCCTGTGGGGCAGCTTTCACGTCATCATCGTGCTGCTGCAAGCCTTCATCTTCATGATGCTGACCATCGTCTACCTGTCGATGGCGCACGAGCACAGCCACTAGATTCGGGTCGTTTCGGTTTTGGAAATTCGTTCTTAAGGAGTTGACATGGGTAACGTAGCAAGTTTGGCGCAGGTCCAGGGCATGACGGCGGTCGCGGTGGCGATCCTGATCGGCATGGGTGCGCTGGGTACGGCAATCGGCTTCGGCCTGCTGGGCGGCAAGTTCCTCGAAGGCGCGGCGCGCCAGCCGGAACTGGTGCCGATGCTGCAGATCAAGATGTTCATTGTCGCGGGGTTGCTCGACGCGGTGACGATGATCGGTGTCGGCATCGGCCTGTTCTTCACCTTTGCCAGCCCGTTCCTCAAGGGCATCAGCTGATCGACCTTAAGACAGATCCGAGGTACGCAGCGTGAATCTGAATGCAACGATTCTGGCGCAGATGCTGATCTTCGCCCTGGTGATCTGGGTGGCGATGAAGTTCCTGTGGCCGGAAATCACCGGCTCGATCCAGGAGCGGGCGAAGAAAATCGCCGCAGGCCTGGCGGCCGCCGAGCGCGGCCAGAAGGATCTGCTCGCCGCCGAGTCGCGCGTCGAAGAGCTCGTCAAGGCCGCGCGCGAGCGTGCGCTCGCGATGGAGCACCAGGCACAGGCCCGGGCCAACCAGATCGTCGAGGCGGCCAAGCAGACCGCGCAGACCGAGGCCGCGCGGCTGCTCGCGATGGCGCATGCGCAGGTGGCGCTCGAAACGCAGAAGGCGCGTGACGCGCTGCGCCGCCAGGTTGCCGCGCTCGCGGTGAGCGGCGCGGAGAAAATCATCGGGCGCGAGATCGATGCGGGCACGCACGCGCAGCTGCTCGACAAGCTGGCCGCGGGTATCTGAGCTAGATCATGGCCGAACGCATCACGATCGCACGCCCTTACGCCAAAGCGGTGTTCGCGCTGGCGCACGTGGGCCAGCGCCTGCCGCAATGGTCGGCCGCACTGGCGATCGCCTCCACCATGGTCGCCGATCCGCGCGTGAAGTCGCTGCTCGGGAACCCGGGCATCAGCGCCGCGCAGCTGGTGGCGCTGATCAGCGACGTGGGCGGCGCAGCCTTCGACGAACAGGCGCGCAATTTCATCAGCACGCTGGCCGCCAACAAACGGCTGGGGTTTCTGCCCGAAATTGCTGGCCGCTACGAGCAACTGCGGGCCGACGCCGAACGCATCGTCGATGTCACGGTGACCTCAGCCGTCGAGCTCAGTGCCGCGCAACAGACGCATTACACGCAGGCGATGCGCAAGCGGCTCAACCGCGAAGTGCGCCTGCATTGCAAGACCGACCCGAGCCTGCTGGGCGGCGCCGTGGTACAGGCCGACGATCTGGTGATCGACGGCAGTGTCCGCGCCGGGTTGATCCAGCTGGCCGCCGCAACCGCCAGCTAGAGCGGGCGCGAGCACAAGTTTTCAAGAGGAAAGATTCATGGCGATCAAAGCTTCCGAAATCAGCGACCTGATCCGCGCGCGCATCGAGAATTTCAGTGCCGCGAATGAGGCCCGCAATGTCGGCACGGTGGTGTCGGTAACCGATGGCATCTGCCGCATCCACGGCCTGGCCGATGTGCGCTACGGTGAGATGATCGAGTTCCCCGGCAACCTGTTCGGCCTGGCGCTGAACCTCGAGCAGGACTCGGTCGGTTCGGTGGTGCTGGGCGACTACAAGACGATTCGCGAAGGCGACATCGTCAAGACCACCGGCCGCATCCTCGAAGTGCCGGTCGGCCGCGAATTGCTGGGTCGCGTCGTCGACGCGCTCGGCACGCCGATCGACGGCAAGGGCCCGCTCAACGCTACGCTGACCGCGCCGATCGAGCGCGTCGCGCCAGGCGTGATCTACCGCAAGAGCGTCAGTCAGCCGGTGCAGACCGGCTACAAGGCCGTCGACGCGATGGTGCCTATTGGCCGCGGCCAACGCGAGCTTATTATCGGGGATCGCCAGACCGGCAAGACCGCGCTCGCCATCGACACGATCATCAACCAGAAATCGTCCGGCATCAAATGTGTCTACGTCGCGATCGGTCAGAAGCAAAGCTCGATCGCCAACGTGGTGCGCAAGCTCGAAGAGCACGGCGCGATGGCGCACACCATCATCGTGGCCGCGTCCGCCTCGGTCCCTGCCGCGATGCAGTATCTGTCCGCCTACTCCGGCGTGACGATGGGCGAATTCTTCATGGACAACGGCGAAGACGCGCTGATTATCTACGACGATCTGTCGAAGCAGGCGGTCGCCTATCGCCAGATCTCACTCCTCCTGCGCCGCCCGCCGGGCCGCGAGGCGTTCCCCGGCGACGTGTTCTATTTGCACTCACGGCTCCTCGAGCGCAGCGCGCGCGTCAACGAACAGTACGTTGAGATGGTCAGCAAGGGCCGCGTCAAGGGCAAGACCGGATCCCTGACGGGCCTGCCGATCATCGAGACCCAGGCCGGCGACGTGACCGCGTTCGTGCCGACCAACGTGATCTCGATCACCGACGGCCAGATCTTCCTCGAGACCGATCTGTTCAATGCCGGCATCCGCCCGGCCGTGAACGCCGGTATCTCGGTGTCGCGCGTCGGCGGTGCTGCGCAGACCGGCATCATCAAGAAGCTCGGCGGCGGCGTGCGCCTGGCGCTCGCGCAGTACCGCGAGCTCGCGGCGTTCTCGCAGTTCGCCTCGGACCTCGACGAGACCACCCGCAAGCAGCTCGAGCGCGGCCAGCGCGTCACCGAGCTGATGAAGCAGAAGCAGTACTCGCCGATGTCGGTGGCCGAGATGGGCCTGTCCCTGTACGCGGTCAACGCCGGCCACTTCGACGCCGTGCCGCGCGACAAGGTGGTCGCGGCCGAGGCACAGCTGCAGGCGTTCGCGAAGACCAACGCGGCGGCACTGCTGAAGTCGCTCGATGCCAAGCCCGAGCTCTCCAAGGACGTCGAGGCGGCGCTC
>JAYUZI010000114.1:0-4344 GCA_043751915.1 Gammaproteobacteria bacterium
TTTCGATGGCCTCGACATGCTTGGTGGCATCCGCGGCCTGCGAACCGACATGGAACGAGACGCCCTGCACTTCGACGCCCTGCCGGGCGGCCAGCCGCGCCAGCTCCAGCGCGTCCTCCGGGTCGCAACCGAATTTCCGCGACAGGTCGCAGACCGCGCCCGGATGACGAAACGACACGCGCAACAGCAGCGCGGCGCGCCCGGCATAGGGACGGAACTTGCGCACCTCGTCGGGATTATCGGCGACAAAGGTGCGGATGCCGTACTCGAGCGCGTTATGGATATCGCGCTCGCGCTTGATCGGATGCGTATGAATGCAGCGCGCGGGATCGACATCGAGGCTGGCGGCGAGCTGCACCTCGCCCGTGGTCGCCACGTCCAGCCAACCGCCCTCGTCGACGATCGAGCGCACCACCGCCGGATGCGGCAGCGGCTTGAGCGCGTAATGCAGGTCGACGCCAGGCAGCGCCTTGCGGAGCTTGCGGTACTGCGCGCGCACCCGTTCGCAGTCGACGATCAGCAGCGGCGAGCCGAACTCGGCCACCAGGCGCCGGATTTGCTCCGACTCGAATGGATCAATGAAACGCTTGCGGCTCAAGGCACTTCTCCCGGATCGAGCGCGGTGCCGGCCGCCGCGCGGGTCAGTCGGTCGCGCACCGCGTCCCAGCGCTCGTCGGCAGGGATCTCCTGGACCAGCAGGCAGGCTGCGCCCGCCTTGTCGAGCGTGCGCAGGTGAGCGTACAGGTCATGGGCGTAGCTTTCGAGGCGCGTGCCGGCGTTGATCCAGGTGACGTTCTGGAACGTGCCCAGCGGCGGCCGCTGCGCCAGCACACCGATGCGCACGCCACCGCGCGCGAGCTCGGTCGCGAGCCGCTCGACCTGGCCAGCCGCCACCAGCCGCAGCGGCGTCGCCGGCGCGTAATGCGCCAGCGCGGAGCCGGGCACGCGCGGCGTCTCGGTTCCCGGCCCGCTGGCGACTTCCCCGACCTCGCCTCGCAGCTGCGTCAGCGCAATCAGCCCCGGCCGCAGCAACCGCACCTCGCCGTGAAGGCAGGCGACGATGGTTGATTCCAGGCCCAGCTTGCACTCGCCGCCGTCGAGTACCACCGGCACGGCGTCGCCGAATTCCTCGCGCACATGTTCGGCGCGTGTCGGGCTGACGTGCCCGTAGCGATTCGCGGATGGCGCAGCGATGCCGCCGCCAAACGCCGTCAGGAGCTGTTGCGCCATGGGGTGCGAGGGTACGCGCACGGCCACGGTATCCTGGCCGCCGGTGACCAGATCGAGCACATTATCGGCACGCGGCAGCACCAGCGTCAGGGGACCGGGCCAGAAACGCTCGGCCAGCTTCGCCGCCGCGGCGGGCACCTCGCGCGCCCAGCGATGGAGAAAGCGCGCGCTGTCCAGATGCACGATCAGCGGGTGCGAGGTCGGGCGCCCTTTAAGCGCGAAAATCTTCTGCAGCGCTGTGGCGTGCTGCGCATTCGCGCCCAGACCGTAGACGGTTTCAGTCGGAAACGCCACGACATCACCGCTGCGCAGTGCGCGCACTGCCGCGTCCAACTCCTGCTGCGTTGCCCTGATCGCCCTGGCCATGGATGGATGCTAGGGCCGGTGCGCACTGCGGGGATCGCGACTATTCAAGCGCAACGCGCTCCCAGGTGTCGCCGTGCCGGCGCAACTCATAGGCCGGCCAGTAGTGCCGATCGAGCTTGAGCGTGATCATCTCCGGGGCACCGTTGATGGCCAGGGTCTTGATACGGAGCGAAGCGCGGTCGGCGCGCCCGATGACCAGTTTCAGGAAGCTATCGAGATCCGGCGTCGGCTGACCATCGACCTCGACTATGCGCCGGCCCGGAATCAGGCCGAAACGGCTGGCAGGCGACCCGTAGGCGAAATACGCCACGTACACGCCGCTCGGCTCTATGCCGCGCTGCGCGCTGAGGGCCCGATGACTTGCTTGCAGTGTCGCTCCCGCCCAGAGCACGGCCCGATCGATGTCGATGCCGCTCAGGGCGGCGGTCTTCACCGTCAGTGTGTGTTCGCCGTCGGTGCGCCAGACCGTCACCTGCACGACCTCGCGCGCGGCTACCGCACGCTCAACATCGCGGAATTCGGTGACCGGCTGGCCGTCGATGGCCAGCAGGATGTCGCCAGGCTGCAGCAGCTGCGCCGCACTCGACCCTCCCACCAGCCGCGTGATGCTCAATACCTGGCGTTTGGCCGGGTTGCTGTGCGCGATGCGTGACATCCACTCATCGCTCAGTCCGAGACCATGGGCCGCAGCCAGCGTCTGCGTGACAAACTCCGCCTCCAGTGAATGGAGTGGCGCGGCACGACGCGCCAGCTCGAGCGTTTCGGCGATCAGATCGGCGCCGACGCCGCGGCTCTGCTGCACGAGCTCGCGCCCGTTGTCGGCGGCGAAGCTGGCCCACAGGCCACGTACTTTGCCGTTCCGGTCAGCCAGCACGCCGACCACCTCATCGGGCGGATTGACCAGCGTGGCCACTTCGATGTTGCTGTCACGAAATGCCACCGTCCGCGACAGCGGCAGCGACAGCGGATCGATCTCGGCGATCGAGGTGGCGCGGGACTTGAGCTCACCGCTGCCGTCGAGTCCGACGACCTCGACGGCCTCGCCCGCCTGCAGCGGCTGCGTTGCCAGCGGCGCGGACCGCAGCCGCGCTCCCCGGACCAGCGCCGGGTCGTACTGCACCACCGCGAGATTATGCAGCGGGTGGATGTAGACGACCTTGCCGGGAATCTCCAGCGTTCCGGCAAACGTCAGGCGCACGTCGCCGATCGACACCGGCACCGTATTGCGATCCGTGATCACGAGCCCGCGCTCAGCGTCGATGATCAGCCCGGTGCCGTGGTAGTTGCGTTCGTTAACACCCGATATCGGGTACGGCATGTCGAAGGTCATACCCACCAGTGAGGGCGCGAGCAGGCGCACTGCCGGGCCGCTGACCACCGCCAGCTGCGCCACCTCGCCCCCGGCCGGCTTGGTCGTCGCGGCCGGAACCGGCAGGTCGGCGCAGTCCCAGTAACCGCTGGCATCATTGCGCGCGCAGTGGCGTGCCGGAAACCAACGGCGATCCAGGTGTGCCGAGCGCAGCTCGGCGCGATTCGGATCATCGAGCGTCACGTAGCGCACGGTGAAGCGCGCGCCATCGCCCAGTTTGGCAATGCCGGCCTCGAAATCGGCCAGCGCAGCGACCGGCCTGGAATTGAGTTCGGTGATGACGGCGCCACGCGGCACGCCCGCCGCATCCAGGCTGTAGCCTGATGCAGCCACGAACACGCCCCGGATCGGCAGGTGAAAATGCCGCGCCTCCTGGTAGGAAAGCGTGTGCACCACGGCGTCGCCGAATTCCAGGAAGCTCGCCGGCGTGATGGCGTGCAGATCTTCCACCGTGAGCTGGGCCGCAAAGGGCTGTCCGCCGCGCTCGAGCTCGAGCTGCACGCGCTGGCCAACCGCTTCGTCCAGCACCGCTTCGAGCGGTTCGAAACCGGTGACCAGCACGCCATTGAGCTTCACCAGTACGTCACCCGGTGCCAGCAACTTGTTGCTGGCCGAACCCGGCTGCACACGCTCAACCACCAGCATGCCGGTATTGGCGGGCCGCGCCGCGCGCGCCGCGGCTTCGGTTTCGGTGCGCAGGCCGAGCCGCCGCAGTTCATCGTAGGGACGGTAGTGGAATTCCGTGTCAAGAGTGCCGCGCGTGACCGGCTTCCCCTGCTGTATCAGCCGCAAGGCCCGCTGCACGCGGCCGAGCGGCAGGTAGAAGCTGGTGGCGGAGCCGGTGGCGCCGCCGGCGTTAAGCGCCACGACCCGGCCCTGCACATCCACCACCGGCGAGCCTGAAGAGCCGCCCGAAGTACTCGAGGCCGCCTGGATATAGAACGTATTGAAATCGTTGTAGCGGCCGGCACCATATTCGGGCGCTTCGCGATCAAGGCGCGCGAGCGTTCCTGAGAGGATCGACAGCTGCTCGCCGGCATCGTTGCCGACCACCCGGATCTCGCGGCCGACCTGCGCGGCCTCGGGCGCCAGCGGCAACGCGGCCGGACTCGTAAAGCGCAATTTCGCCGGATCGTAGCGATAGATGCCGAAGTCGTGCACCGGATCACGATAGACGGCGTGCAGCTCCAGCTCTTCACGGTTGAGAAAGGTCGCCTCGGCGATCACGGGTCCCGGGGTCACGACATGACGATTGGTCAGTATCAGCCCGCGCTCGGCGTCGATCACGAAGCCGGTGGCCTGGGCCGAGACGTTCCGCTCCGTGTCGAAGGAGCGCGTCTGATCAATCTCGATCGTGACGACGCTGCCGGCGATTCGCT
>JAYUZI010000115.1:0-4694 GCA_043751915.1 Gammaproteobacteria bacterium
CCCTTCGAGCGTCGCCGGTTCGCGGCCAGCGTGCGCGGCGGCGGCCTCGATGATTTCATGCAGCTGCGCCTCCGTGACATCGCGAACCCGCTGCGCTTCGGTCATGAACGATTTGTCGGCCGGAATCGCCACGCGCTCCAGCCACGCGCCGTTGCTGTACTGGAAGAAATCGTCGCCGGGGCGCGTCGCCGGATCGCTCGCCGACATGTCCAGGCCCACCGGCGGATAGAGAGGTCCACCGCTTGCTGTCGCGGACAAGAGCAAGGCGGCACCAGCGATCAGGGTGGTTGTGCGACTGGGCATGAAGTGTCTCCGGGGCCGGGCGAACATGGTTGACTGCAATTGTACTGACGACCGCCCGGGGGCCGCCAGCGCGCCCGCGGGCGGCCCCCGGGGAACGCGTGGCGGTAGCGGGCACGCTCCTGCTACAGTGCCGCCATCGTTTACTGGTGATGATCAAGCATGCGAAAGCTCCGACAGCTGCTCGACAACAACAAGGTCTGGGCGGATCGGATCCGTCAGCAGGATCCGGAATTCTTCCGCAAGCTCTCCCGCCAGCAGTCGCCCGCCTATCTGTGGATCGGCTGTTCCGACAGCCGCGTGCCGGCCAACGAAATCGTCGGTCTCCTGCCCGGCGAGCTTTTCGTCCATCGCAACATCGCCAACCTGGTGGTGCACACCGATCTCAACTGCCTGTCGGTCATGCAGTTCGCGGTCGACATCCTCAAGGTGCGCCATATCATCGTCTGCGGCCACTATGGCTGCAGTGGCGTGCGCGCCGCGTTCCGGCGCGATCGCATCGGCCTGAGCGATAACTGGCTGCGGCACGTGCAGGATGTACGCCAGAAGCATGAGCACTGCCTCGCGGCTGCCACGGGTGAAACGGCCGCCAGCGACCGGCTGTGCGAGCTGAATGTCATCGAGCAGGTGGCCAACGTCTGCCAGACGACGATTGCCTGCGACGCCTGGGAGCGCGGCCAGGAGCTCACCGTCCACGGCTGGGTCTACGGCCTGCAGGATGGCCTGTTGCGTGACCTCAACACCACCGTGGCCGATGCGCAGGAACCGCCGGCCGCATATCAGGCGGCGATCGCCGCGCTGACTGGCGGATAATCAGCCGCTTGCGGGAAACCCATGAAGAAATCCGCATATTCGCTGCCGTTCCTGCTGTTGCTCGGGGTGGCGGCGCTGTTCGTGTGGCAGACCAGCCGCGATCTGCCGCCGCTCGTCGCCACGCACTTCGGCGCGGGGGGCGCGGCCAACGGCTTCATGTCGCGCGAGTTCTACCTGCGGTTCATGCTGGCGTTCGTGGTGCTGTTGCCATGGTTGGTCAATTTCGCCTTCGAGCGGATCCTGCGCTCGCCCAACGCTCGCATCAACCTGCCCAACCGCGATCATTGGCTTGCCGACGGGCAGCGGGAACAGACGATTGAATTTCTGCTGCGGCACATGAAATTTTTCGGCGTGATGCTGGCGGCGTTCCTGTGCGTCGTGCATGCTCTGGTGGTCAGTGCGAACTCCGTTTTGCCGCCGGCGCTGGACAATGTTCGCTTCGGCGCCGGCCTGGGCGCTTACCTGTTGACGTTGGTGGTGTGGATCGTGGCGTTGTGCCGCCGATTCCGGCGCGCGGGGCCTGTAGCCGGCGCCACGCCATGACGACCGCCGCGTTTCCGGCGGCAGGGGGCTGCGATTGCCGCGCGCTCCGCTACCGGCTGCTGGAGGCGCCGCTGTTCGTGCACTGCTGTCATTGCCGCTGGTGCCAGCGCGAATCCGGCGCCGCATTTGCACTCAACGCGATGATCGAAGCTGAGCGGGTCGAGCAGCTGAGCGGCGCGCCCGACTGGATCGATACGCCTTCGGCAAGCGGCAAGGGCCAGCAAATTGCGCGCTGTCCGGCTTGCCGCATCGCCGTGTGGAGCTGCTACAACGGCGCCGGGCCGCTGCTGCGATTCGTGCGCATCGGCACCCTCGACAATCCGGACCTGCTGCCGCCGGATATCCATATCTTCACTGCTTCAAAGCAGCCGTGGTTAGTATTGCCGCCGGGCACGCCGGCGGTGCCCGAGTACTACGATCGCAAGCAATACTGGCCGGCGGCGAGCCTGGCACGACGCACGGCCTTGTTGGCGCGCAGCGGCTAGGGAGGTGCTTCAGTCGCCGTCGGGCTGCAGCGCCGGATCGCCCGCGGGCAGCACGTCGCGGGCCCAGTCCATGCGTTTCCACTTCGGCACCGGAGCGCGCTCGCCCTCACGCGGCACAAACTCCGACGGCGCTGCTTCCCGCATCGCGTGCACGTAACGCGGGCAGTTTGGAAATACCTGCTGCACCGCGACGCTGACCAGGAATTGTGCGCCAGTGAAGCGGGGTTCGATCGAATCTGCGGTTACGATGCTGGCCCGGCCATGCACCCGGAGCCGCTGCGGCTTTGCGAAATCGATGAACAGCATGCCGACCTGCGACGTGGCCGAGAGGTTGCCCATTGACAGGTACATGCCGTTGCCGTCGTAGTTCGGAAACATGAGCGTCCGCTCGTTGATGACACGCAGGAACCCCGGAGCGCCGCCCTTGTAGGAGCAGGTGGGCTGGCCCGCCGCATCGACGGTCGCCAGGAAGAACATGTCCAGCCGTGCAATGAAAAGGCGATCATCGGCGTTGACGTGATCACGACACAGCCGCTGCTCAATGCGGTCGGCCAGGCGCTCGGTATCGAAGCGGCGCTGCAGCGCGCGGTGGGATTCGTCGAATAGCGTGGACATGGTCGGCGTGCCCTCTAGATACGGTAGCGTAATTTCACGAACAGCGCGCTGGTGTCGACCTGGCGCCACGCGCGCGTGAACTGCTCCTGCAGTTGTTCGTCGCGATCAGCGAGCGAACCGTCGCCGCCACGGCTGTAAACCACGTACAGCTCGGACAGCGGGTGAAACTCGTAGCGGTAGCGCAGCTGCAGGCCCAGGGTACTGACCGTGAAGTCTGGTGGGCGCGCGTCGATTGGCACCGGCGTGCCGTCGGCACTGACGTCATAGGCCTGGATCGCTTCCGCCCCCAGGCCGACCCATTGCACCTTCAGCCGCAGTTCCTGTTTCGGCGCCGGATACCAGTTGACGTTAAAATTCGCGCCTAGCTCCTGCCGCCGGTAGATGCCGACCTGCGAACCGGCAAGCCAGATCAGCCAGTTTGGGCTGTCGAAGTAATTCAGGTCGAGTCCCAGGCTCAGGTTGTCCGTTACGAAGAACTTGGGCCTGAACTGCAACTGCCGCGTGTACGAGGTAAAGCCCTGTTCCCTGGCGAAGACGCTGACGTAGTAGCGGAATCGCCCGTGTACGGCACTCTGGTAGTCCATGCCCCAGTTGTGGCGCTCGGGCATGCCAAGGCTCCCGTTGCCGCGCGTCAGCAGATCGTCGGACCCAGGCCATTCGTGGATGTAAAAAAATAGCTGTTGGCGCCACCGCGCCACCGGAATACGTGGCCCAGCTCCGTGGTTGCCACCAGCCGCTCACCACGCGTGTTGTACGGCAGGTCTAGCGCCAGGTGCCAATTGCCATTGTCGGCTGGGGACCCCGCACGGTATTGGCGGATGAACAGCTGGCTGTCGGTTTTCAGTTCCACGATGTCGGCGCGCTGCTGGTAACCCAGATCGTTGAAATCCAGCCGCTGATCAAACCAGGTCGCGCTCAGCTGGTGTTGCCAGCGCCCGCCCGGCTGGTAGTCGAGCCTGGCCCAGCCGCCGTAGCCGCGACTGCCGGCGTTGCTATTGCCATTGCCGCCGCCATCGTCCACATGAATGTCCGACATCATCGCCAGGCTCGCAAAGGCTATCCCGGGGGCGGGCCGCCAGTTCAGGTCGAGAGCATGAACATAGGCATCGCGCCCTAGAGTCGGATGCAGGGCGGCGGTGCCAAGGTAACCCAGACTGAAGTCGTCGTGCACATGCCGCCAGCGGCCGGCGAAGAACCTGCGGCCTTGTGCGAACTGCGAATTGCGCTCCATGGCGCCAAACACGCCGTACTCATGGTCGCCATGGATACCGGTGTACTTGGCCGCCGCCAGTATGTCGCTCGCCCCTTCCGGGCCAGCGTCCGGTGCCGCGCCAATGCGGCGCGTGTTTACCAGACCGTTGCTGACGTCGAGCCCCGTCTGGGACATGCGCAGATCGAAAAGTTGCTGACCCTGCGTAAAGAACGGTCGCTTTTCCTGGAAGAATGTTTCGATGGCCGAGAAGTTCACGACCAGGTCGTCGCTTTCCACCTGGCCGAAATCCGGGTTCACCGCCGCCGAAACCTGGTTGCGGCCGTCGGGTTTCCAGAACACGTCGAACCCTGCGCGGCCTTTCGACGTGCCGGTGAGCGTGTCGTGCGTGAAGGATACATATGGATACCAGTCGAGCGCGGGGCTGGCGTAGTGCGGCACCTCAATGCGCTTGAAATCCCGCACGAAATTTGAGCCGAGCATTTCTATTGCCGGAAAGGAGTAACGAACGGCGTCGCGCTTCAGGAACCGGGCGGCGAAGATGCCGATCGTCCGCTGGCCCTCATGCACCGCGCCTTCGGGAGCCACCGACCAGGGGATGCGCCATTCGGCGCTCCAGCCGCGTTCGTCTTCATGCGTTACGGCGCTCCAGTCGGCATCCCAATCGCGCGACAGGTCCGACTGATTTAGGATGATGCTGTCGCGCATCGAGCCGCTTATGGTTACCG
>JAYUZI010000116.1:0-8828 GCA_043751915.1 Gammaproteobacteria bacterium
CCCAAATTCGGGGAACGCTACCGGCTCCGGCCCAGGCCAATCCCGAGCCAAGCCCCGCAAGGGGAAGGTGTAGAGACTAGACGGGCGGCGCCTACAGCCGATGCAAGGAGGCCAGGGCGAAGGGATAGTCCAGACCACGAACGTCCGCGATCGGCGCGGGCGGCGGCGAAAGCCGAAGTGGCAGGAAAATCTGCTTCCTTGAAAAGGGAGTGTGGGTTCGAGTCCCGCCGTCCGCACCATTTATGAATCTCCTGTCGGTCCATGATCTGCACCTCTGGCGCGGCGACCTGCACGTGCTGCGCGGGCTCAGCTTTGGCCTCGAAGCGGGTCGCTGCCTGCAGGTCACCGGCGTCAACGGCTCGGGCAAGTCCACGCTGCTGCGGGCGCTGGCCGGCCTCCTGCCATTGGAGTCGGGCAGCGTGAGCTGGCGCGGCCTCGATACGCACAAGGACACTTTCGCCTTTCACAGCGAACTGGCGTGGCTCAGCCACGGCACCGCGCTCAAGGGCGATCTGTCGGCGCCGGAGAACCTGCGGTTCTCCGCAGGCCTCCGCCGCGTGTTCGGCGAGGCGGACATCGACACGGCGCTCAGTCGCGTCGGCTTCCCGCACATCGATGGGCGCCTCGCACGGCAGATGTCCGCGGGCCAGCAGCGGCGCGTGGCGCTGGCGCGCGTGCTGCTGCTCGACTGCGCACTGTGGATGCTCGATGAGCCGACGTCGAACCTCGACACGCGTGGCCAGAATATGTTCGGCGAGATCCTGGATGCCCATCTCGAGCGCGGCGGGCTCGCCGTCATCGCCACCCATCAGGCACTGGCGGTGCGGGCGGACCGGCTGCAGGGGCTTGAACTCACGTGAACCACGCCAGTCCAACAGCCGTGTCGAGCGCGCGTGCGGGCTGGCTGCTGGTGCAGCGCGACCTGCGCCTCGGGCTGCGCCGGCCGGGCGAGTGGCTGCAGCCGCTGGTGTTCTTCCTGGTCGTGACCACGCTGTTTCCGCTGGCCACGGACCCGCAGATGTCGCGCCTCAGAGACATCGCGCCGGGTGCTTTGTGGGTCGCCGCGTTGTTATCCTCACTGCTGGCCCTGGAACTGCTATTCCGTGAAGATGGTCAGGACGGCTCGCTCGAACAACTGGCAGTCTCTGGGTTGCCGCTGTCCTGGCTGCTGCTCGCAAAGACCTGTGTGCATTGGCTGATGACGGGCCTGCCGCTGGTGCTGGCGGCGCCACTGGTGGCCACCGCTCTGGGAGCGCCGTACCGGGCGATTCCGGGGATACTGGCGGCGCTCCTGCTGGGGAGCGTGGCGCTGAGCCTGATCGGCGCAGTGGGCGCCGGGCTCACCCTGGGGCTGCGCCGGGGCGGGGTGCTGCTCGCGCTCCTGGTGCTGCCGCTGGCGGTGCCGGTGCTGATTTTCGGGGCGCGCGCCACGACCCTGGCGATCGCGCTCGAGCCGATGGCGGCGCCGATGTATCTGCTGGGGGCGATCGCCGTGCTGAGCGCCACACTGGCGCCGCTGGCGGCCGCGGCCGCCGTGCGTATCAGCCTCGAGTAATGGACCTGGAGTGGGAATGAACTGGACCTGGTTTCATCGATTCGGATCGCCCCCGTACTTCTACCGGGTCGCGGGCAAGATGATCCCGTGGTTCGCGTGGCTGGCCGTCATCACCGCGGTCGCGGGGCTCGTGGGAGGCCTGGGCCTCGCGCCCGCTGATTACCAGCAGGGGGAGGGCTACCGCATCATCTTCGTGCACGTGCCGGCCGCGGTTCTGTCGACCATGGCCTACTCGGTCATGGCGGTGGCCGCCGGCGTGGGGCTCATCTGGCGCATGAATGTCGCGCACGCGGTCGCCGCGAGCTGCGCCGCCGTCGGCGCCTGGTTTACCTTCGTGGCGCTCGCCACGGGGAGCCTGTGGGGGCGGCCGATGTGGGGCACCTACTGGGAATGGGATCCGCGCCTGACTTCCGAACTGGTGCTGCTGTTCCTGTACCTGGGCTACATGGGCCTGCGCGGCGCGATCGATGATACGGCGCGCGCCGATCGCGCCAGCGCCGTGCTGGCGCTGGTCGGCGTCATCAACCTGCCCATCATTCATTACTCCGTGGACTGGTGGAACTCACTGCACCAGGGGCACACGGTGCTGAAGTTCGGCAAGGCATCGATGCCCCCGAGCATGCTGGTGCCGCTGCTGCTGCTGATGCTGGCATTCAGTTTTTATTTTGCAGCGATCCTGCTGGTGCGCGCGCGCGGAGAAGTGCTGCGCCGCGAGCGCAGCGCCCGCTGGATCAGCGAAGCGATTGGAGCGTAGTTCATGATGCACTGGCTGAACATGGGTGGTTACTGGATGTTCGTGTGGCCTTCCTACCTGCTGACGCTCCTCGCCGTGGTGCTGAACATCTACCTGGCGCACCGCAGCCTGCAGGCCGCGAAGATCGAGGCGCGCCGCCGCGCGAAAATGCCGGGGAGCGGATCATGACCCCGAGACAGCGGCGCATGACGCTGGTGGCCGTTATCGTGGTCGGGGTGAGCCTCGCCGGTGCGCTCGCGCTGCGGGCGTTTCGTGAGAACGTGATGTTCTATTTCGACCCTACCAAAGTGGCGGCGGGCCAGGTCAAGCAGGGCCAGCGCTTCCGCCTCGGCGGCATGGTCGTCAAGGGCAGCGTGCAGCGCCGCCCCGGCTCGCTCGATGTGAATTTCGCGGTCACCGATTTTGCGCATACCGTGCCGGTGAGCTATTCGAACGTACTGCCGGACCTGTTCAAGGAAGGGGCGGGCGTCGTGGCGCTGGGCCGGCTCAATGCGAGCGGCACCTTCGTCGCCGACGAAGTACTGGCCAAGCACGATGAAAAATACATGCCACCCGAAGTGACCCGCTCCCTCAAGGCAGGGCAGGCGGCTGCGGCGGCTGGCGCGGAGGCGACACACTGATGCTGATCGAGATCGGACATTTCGCGATGATCCTGGCGCTGGCGCTCACGGCCTGCCAGGCTTTTTTCGGCCTCGCAGGAGCGCAGCTCAACCGCGAGCGCTGGCTCGCGGTGGTGCCCGCGGCGGTTGCGGGGCAGTTCATTTTCCTCTGCCTCGGCACCTACGCGCTGGTGCACGCCTTCGTGGTCAACGATTTTTCGGTGAAGTACGTTGCCGAACATTCCAACTCGGCGCTGCCGCTGTTCTATCGCATCTCGGCCTTGTGGGGCGCGCACGAAGGCTCGCTGCTGCTGTGGATCTTCGTGCTGGGCCTGTGGACCATCGCGGTGGCGCTGCGCTCCGGCCACCTGCCGCGCACCTATGCCGCGCGGGTGCTGGGCGTGCTGGGCGTGGTCAATTTCGGGTTCCTGCTGTTCCTGCTGTCGACCTCGAACCCGTTCGAGCGGCTGATTCCGGCCGCGGTGGACGGGAACGATCTCAATCCGCTGCTGCAGGATTTCGCGATGGCGATCCACCCGCCAATCCTCTATGCAGGTTACGTCGGCATGAGCGTCAGCTTCGCCTTCGCCTGCGCGGCGATGCTCGAGGGCCGGACCGATCATGCCTGGGCGCGCTGGCAGCGGCCGTGGACGGTCATGGCCTGGGCGTTTCTCAGTTGCGGAATCGCGCTCGGCAGCTGGTGGGCCTATTACGAGTTGGGCTGGGGCGGCTGGTGGTTCTGGGATCCGGTCGAGAACGCCTCGTTCATGCCCTGGCTCGTGGGCACCGCGCTCGTCCACTCGCTGGCGGTCACCGACAAGCGGGGACTGTTCAAGAGCTGGACGCTGCTGCTGTCGGTCACGGTGTTTTCGTTGAGCTTGCTGGGCACCTTCCTGGTGCGCTCCGGCGTGCTGGTGTCGGTGCATTCCTTTGCCTCAGACCCGGCCCGCGGCATCTTTATCCTCTCGTTCCTGATCCTGATGATCGGCGGCGCGCTGGCGCTCTATGCCTGGCGCGCGCCCTCGCTTGGTTCCTCGGTGGGCTTCGAAATGGTCTCGCGCGAATCCTTCCTGCTGTTCAACAATATCCTGCTGGTGGTGGCCGCGGCGGTCGTGTTTGGCGGCACGCTCGCGCCTCTGATCGCCGATACCCTGCACCTGGGCACCTTGTCGGTGGGTCCACCGTACTTCAACCCGAGCTTCCTCGTGCCGATGCTGCCGCTGGTGATGCTGGTGTCGATCGGCATCCACGCACGCTGGCGCCGCGGCGCGCTCGCTGAGTCGAAGCGCCGCATACTGGGAGCGCTGGCCGGCGCGCTGCTGATCGGCCTCGCCATCACTTACGGCATCTACGGCAGCAAGAACATTCTGACGCCAGTCGGTGCGGTCGTCGGCTTCTGGATCATCCTGTCGTCACTGATCGATCCCATCAACCGGCTGCGCACCCGCGCCAGTTTGCCGGCAAGCCAGATCGGCATGACTATCGCGCACATCGGCCTGGGGCTGTTCGTACTGGGCATCACCTTCGTCAAGTCGAACACCATCGAAACCGACGTGGCGCTGGCGCGCGGCGAGACCAAGCAGGTGGGCGAATACGTGTTCCGCTTTGACGGCGGCGAAAGCATCGAAGGCCCAAACTTCGATGGCTTCCGCGGTCACGTCACGGCCTCGCGCAATGGCAAGGTGGTCGCGGTTCTCAAGCCCGAAAAACGCCACTATTTCGTGCAGGGCTCGGTGATGACCGAGGCCGCCATCGACGCGAAATGGAACCGTGATCTGCTGGCGGCGCTGGGCGAGGATGTCGGCGCCGACTCCTGGAGCCTGCGACTGCAATACCGACCGATGATTCGCTTCATCTGGCTGGGCGCGGCGATCATGGCGCTCGGTGGCATCACCACGCTGTTCGACCGCCGCTACAAAGTCGCGCCGGTGGCGCCATGAAGAGATTCCTGCTGCCGCTGGGCGTGTTCGCGCTGCTCGTGATCGTGCTGGCTTTCGGCATCTACAACGCGCCGAAGAACGGTTCGAAGGAAATCGTCTCACCGCTCCTTGGCAAGCAGGTGCCCGAATTCACGCTGCCGAAACTCCTCGAGGCGGGCCAGCCGTACGAGGGCAAGTCGCTCGTCGGCGGCTGGCACCTCGTGAACGTGTGGGGCACCTGGTGCGGCGAATGCCGGGCCGAGCACGCGACGTTGCTGCAGATCAAGGGCGAGGGCAGGGTGCCGATCCTCGGCATCGACTGGAAGGACGATGATGCCCAGGCCACCGCCTGGCTCGCGCAGCTGGGTAACCCCTACGAGACCGTGGTCGCCGACCGCGACGGCCGCGTCGCCATCGACTGGGGCGTCTACGGCGCGCCGGAGAGTTTCCTGGTGAATCCGCAGGGTATCGTCGTCGAGAAGCAGACGGGCGCCATGACCATGGAAGACTGGCAGCAGAAGTTCCTGCCGCACCTCACGGCCAATCCGCAGGGCAACGGCAAGGCGGGCGCATGAATATCAGGGCACTACTGGTCACGGCAGCGCTGGGTTGGAGCGCGCTGGCCCTCGCGGTCGACAACACGCCGCCACTCCAGGACCCGGGGCTGCAGCAGCGCTACATCGGGCTCATCAATGAGTTTCGTTGCATGCAGTGCCAGAACGAAGCGCTCGCCGATTCCAATGTGAGCCTGGCCGCCGACCTGCGCCTCGAGGTGCACGACCTGATTCTCAAGGGCAAGAGCGACGACGAAATCCGCGACTACCTGGTCGCGCGCTACGGCGAATTCATCCTGTTCCGCCCGCGCATGAGCCTGCGCAATGCCTGGCTGTGGGCGGCGCCCGGCGTGATGTTGCTGGCTGGAATCGGCATCGCCCTGCGGGTCATGCGTAAGCGCGCACAGCTGCCGATTACCGACGAAGACGCGGCCGATTCAACCACGGACGCATGAGCGGTTTCTTCATCTGGGCGGCACTGTGCGCCGCCGCCGCGGCGCTGTTCGTCGCCGTACCCCTCGTGCGTCCGCGCCCGCGAGGCGCGGCTCCCCAGCGTGCACTGGGGATTGCCGCTGGCGCCCTGGTGGCGCTCGCCGCCGCAATGCTCTATCCGCAGTGGAGCAACTGGTCGTGGCGCACCGCCCCGGCAGCAGAGGCCGACTCGGTGACCGCGCTGCTGGCCGCCACCCAGGAAAAACCTGACAACGTGCAGGCCTGGTTGAACCTCGGCCGCGCGTACCTGCGCATCACCCAGTGGCCGCTTGCACGGCGCAGTTTTCAGCACGCTGATCAACTGAGCAAGGGCGGGAACGCCATGGCGCTCGCCGGCCTCGGCGAGACCATCGTCTTCGAGAACAACGGCAACGAGACGGCCGCAGCGGAGGCGCTGTTCGATCGCGCCCTGCAATTGGACCCTCGTTCCCCGCAGGCGCTGTTCTATACCGGTGTGGCGCTGCTGAACTCCGGGAAGCTGGCGGACGCAAAGGTGCGTTTCGAGTCGCTGCGCGATCTGGGGCCTCCGCCACAAGTTATGGACGCGCTCGACAAACAGATCGCCGCCATCGACGTGCAACTTGCGCGACTCAAGCCCGACCCGGCCACGGCCATACACCTGCAGGTGACACTCGCGGCATCACTCGCCGGCAAGGTGCCACCCGGAGCTACGCTGTTCGTGTTCGTGCGCTCACCGCAAGGCGGGCCACCGCTGGCGGTCAAACGCCTGGCCCCGCAATTTCCGCAGCAGGTAGACCTCTCGGCCGCGGACTCCGTGATGGCCGGCCACAGCATCAGGCCGGGACAGCGGGTCGAGGTCATGGCGCGGGTCTCTGCGAGCGGAACGCCGACGGCGAGCGCGGGCGACCTATATGGGACGCTTGCCGCTGTCGCCGGCGGCAAGGTCAAGCACCAGCTGAAGATTGAACGCAGCAGTCCCTGAGTGCGCTTGGCGCGTCAAACATGGAATCCGCTAGAGTGCCACCATGACCACCGAGCTGGAGGTACTGCGGATCGTAAGTGCTCGACTGTCAGATTGCGGCCTGCCGTTCATGCTGACGGGTTCCTTTGCACTCGCGTACTACGCCACGCCACGCATGACGCGGGACCTCGACCTGGTCGTGGCACTTGAAGAGCGCAAGGTTGGCATCCTGATCGCCGCCTTCGCCCCTGATTTTTACGTTGACGCCGACGCCGCGCTGGACGCCGTACGTAACGAGCGACTGTTCAACCTGATGCATCTCGACAGTGGCATCAAAGTCGACCTGATCGTGAGGAAGGGGGCCGAGTACCGACAAATCGAGTTCGCGCGCCGTCAGCCGGTTGACCTGGCCGGTGTCCAGACCTGGATCGTCACCCGCGAAGACCTTATCCTCTCTAAGCTTGTCTGGGCGCACGCGACCCAATCAGAATTGCAAATGCGCGACGTGCGTCAACTTATGGGCGAGCGGGTCGATATCGACTACCTGCATCGCTGGGCTCCCGTGCTCGGTGTAGCGGAGTTGCTCGAGCAGGTGAACAAGTGACCGACACCTCAAGGGTGGTCGCAATGCTGGTTGCGGAGCGTCATCGTGCCATGAGCGGCGAAGAACGCTGGCAAGTTGCCTCGTCCATGTTCGAGACGGCGCAAGCCATCGTTGAATCTTCCTTGCCTGACGGTTTGTCGCCACAGGAGCGGCGCGCGGCGCTGGCACGTCGACTGTATGGAGCGGAGCTCACGTCTGAGGCAGTTGCTGCATTTGCCGCTTTCCCTGGCTCTTTGCCTGGCTGAGACTACAAGGCGGTGGGTTTCTAGCTGGTGTGGGCGACACCGGGGCGGCCAGCACCAACGCCTCCCTGTAAGTTAACATAATATACATTATGCGAACTCGACCAGATCCCTCATTCACGCCGCGTACGTGGGCTCCCGTATGGACCACAGCGCGCGGGCTCTGCTATACCTCAGCCCCTTGCGACACGGACGCCCTATCTACTTGTTGCTCCTGCTTGCGATGGCAGGCTGCGTCGCTGTGCCCCCAGGGGCGCCTCCGCGGGCAGCAACGGCGGTGCCCCAGGCGCCTGCGCCAGAAACCACGGCAGCGACTGCGGCCGTTCCAGCGCTCCCGTCAGCGCCGGCCGCCAGCGCGCCGACGCCGACAGCCAGGTCTGGCGTTCAGACACCTGCCAGGACCAAGCCGCCCGCCGCAGTCAAACCGGCTGCACCGGCGCCCCACCTTGCCGCCAGGCCTGCCCAGCAGACGCCACCGACGGCTCCGGCGCTCGACCTGGCGGGGCTGGAACAGAGACTGCGTGACACGCGCGCCATTGGCCTGTTTACCAAGCTCTCACTCAAGAACCAGGTGGACGATCTCCTGGATGCGTTCCGCGCCCATCATCGCGGTCAGAACAGCGCGCCGCTGACTGCTCTGCGGCAACGGTACGATCTGCTGATGCTCAAGGTGCTGACGCTGTTACAGGATGGCGATCGGCCCCTGGCGACCGCCATCAGCTCGTCGCGCGAGGCCATCTGGGGCGTGTTGAACAACCCGGCCAAACTCACCACCATCTGAATCCCGACCACCGAAACCACGGAAACACCTCATGACGAACCCCAACGCTTCGAGAATTGCCATGCTGGCCCTGACCCTGGCGCTGGGAGCCACGCCGGCTCCCGCCGACGATTCGTTCGGCAAGGATCTGATGGCCACGATTGCGCTGCAGGGGCAACCCTGCGACCAGGTCGTCGACGCCAAGCGCAAGGGCGACAGCGATTATGAGGCCACCTGCAAGGACGGCCATCGCTACCACGTCTACGTCAACCCGCAGGGACGTGTGATCGTCGAAAAGCTTTGAGCGGCGCCTAATACCCGGGCGGCCGCTCGCGCACAACGCCCAACGCTTTCTCGAGCGCAACCCCTACGCGACCCAGCAGCGCTTCATCAAACAAGCGGCCGATCAGCGTGATCCCGTGTGGCA
>JAYUZI010000117.1:0-9324 GCA_043751915.1 Gammaproteobacteria bacterium
AACTGCCTTTCACCACCGACACCCGGCGCGTGCTACGCCCTATAATCCGAGGTGGGTGGAGGAGTGGTTCAGCTATGCCGTTCTACGAGTACGAGTGTCCAGCCTGCAAGTACTACCTGGAAGTGCTCCAGAAGATCAGCGACAAGCCGGTCAAGAAGTGCCCGTCCTGCGGCAAGGCGGGGTTCAAGCGGCTGATGTCCGCGCCCGTGTTCCGGCTCAAGGGCTCGGGCTGGTACGAGACCGATTTCAAGTCGGACAAGGAAGGGCAGCGCAACCTCGCGGGCCCCGAACGGGACGAAACCGTGACGCCCGCAGCCGAGACCAAGCCCAAGGCGGACGACACGGGCGACGCCAAGCCGGCGGCCGAGGCGGCCACGCCCCAGGGCAACAAGGACAAAGGGGACAAGGACAAGGGGGACAAGGACAAGGGCGGGAGCCGTGCTTCGGCAGCCGCTAAGCCGGCGGGCAAGACTGTCCGGCGCTCTAAGCCGGCTGCGAAGAGCGCGGCCAAGCGCAGCCTCAAGCGCCCCGCACGGGCCGCCGCACGCGGGAGGGGACGACGGTGAATCCTCCGCAGACCGCGCAGCGCGCCAAATTTATCCGGGCGCTGCGGCGCTACCTGATCAACGGCCTATTGATCTGGGTGCCGGTGTTGGTGACGGTGCTGGTGGTGCGCTTCATCCTGCAGCTCATGGACCAGACGCTGCTGGTCCTGCCGAGCTCGCTACGGCCCGATGCGCTGCTGGGGCTGCACGTGCCCGGGCTGGGCGCGATCCTCGCCCTGCTGATCGTCATGCTCACTGGCCTCCTGGTCACCAATTTCATCGGCCGGGCGCTGGTGGCGGTCGGCGAGGAACTGCTTGAGCGCATTCCCTTTGTGCGTGCGCTCTACAGCGGCGTGAAGAGCTTCTCCGAGACCGTGCTGTCGAACTCCGGCAATTCGTTCAAGAAAGTACTGCTGGTGGAGTACCCACGTGCCGGCGTGTGGAGCATCGGCTTCCAGACCACCGACCACCTGCCGGAAATCAGCTCGCGGCTCGGCGCACCGCAGGTGTGCGTGTTCATTCCCACCACGCCCAACCCGACCTCGGGTTTCATCATCTTCGTGCCGCACTCGCAGTGCATCGAACTCGACATGCATGTCGACGCCGCCATGAAATTCATCGTGACACTTGGCGTGGTCGGCCCGGGGGTCCACCCTGGTGCGTCGCACGCGCCGATTCCGCCGCCAGCCGCCGCACTGCCGGCGGCGCCGGGCTGACATGGCACCGGCCGCCGCGGCAATCGCCGCGCTGCGCGAGCGCGAGCTGCACACCTTCGAGCACGCACACCCGCGGGCCGCCGAACTCGCGCAGCAGAGCGCCCGACACTGGCAGGGCGGGGTGCCCTTCCACTGGATGCGCGACTGGCCGCTGCCCTTCCCGGTGTTCGTGCGCGACGCGGGCGGCGCCACGCTCCGTGACGTCGACGGTTACTCCTACGACGATTTCTGCCTGGGCGACACGGGCGCGATGTTCGGCCACAGCCCGGCGCCCGTGGCCAAGGCGCTCGCGCGCCAGGCCGGGCAGGGACTCACGGCCATGCTGCCTGGCGAGCATGTCGCCGCGATCGGCGCGGCGCTCAGCGCGTGCTTCGCGTTGCCCTGCTGGCAGATGACGCAGACCGCGACCGACGCCAACCGCTCGGTGCTGCGGCTCGCCCGTGCCGTGACCGGGCGGAGCGAAGTACTGGTGTTCGACGGCTGCTACCACGGCACCGTTGATGAGACGCTGGTGTGTCTGGTCGATGGCCAGGTGCGTGCCCGCTCCGGCCTGCGCGGCCCGCCCGGCGATGCCGCCGCGCACACCCGCGTGGTCGAGTTCAATGATGTAGAGGCGCTGGCCGCGGCGCTCGCCGATGGCCGGGTGGCGGCCGTGCTGTGCGAGCCGGCGCTCACCAACATGGGCATGGTGCTGCCCGCGCTGGGGTTTCATGCGCAACTCCGTCGCCTCACACGCGAGCGCGGGACGCTGCTGATCATCGACGAGACGCACACGCTTTCGGCGGGGCCGGGCGGGTGCACGCGACGCGATGCGCTCGAGCCCGACATGCTGGTGTGCGGCAAGGCGATCGCCGGCGGTATGCCTTGCGCGGTGTACGGCATGACCGAGGCGCTCCGGGCCCGGATCGAGGCCATGCCGGCGAGCGCGGAACACGGGCATTCCGGGCTCGGCACGACGCTGTCGGCCAACCTGCTGGCCCTCGCGGCGCTCGAGGCCTGCCTGAGCGAGGTCATGACGGAGGCAGCCTTTGGGCACATGGAGACCCAGGCGATCCGGCTCGAACAGGGGCTCCTGGCCCTGCTGTCGAAACGTACCCTGCCGTGGCACGTGCAGCGCATCGGCGCGCGCGTCGAGCTGGGGTTCGGGGCGGCGCCGGCGCGCACCGGCCGTGAATCCGCGGCGGCCATGCTCCCCGAACTCGAGCGCACGCTGCACCTGTACCTGCTCAACCGCGGCGTGTTGCTCACGCCCTTTCACAACATGATGCTGCTCTCGCCCCAGACCGCGCCCGCGGCCGTCGACCGGTTGCTCTCGCATCTCGACGCCGCACTGGACGAGCTGGCCCGATGAGCGGCCCGGCTTGCCCGGTAATTGCGCGCCCAGGCGAAGGCCCGTAACATCGCGTGCCTTTTCGGAACCCGGCCATGCGCACCCATACCTGCGGACAAGTGACTGAAACGCTCATCGGCCAGGCCGTCGCCGTGGCCGGCTGGGTGCATCGCCGGCGCGACCACGGCGGCGTGATCTTCGTCGACTTGCGCGATCGTGAGGGGCTGGTGCAGATCGTCTGCAACCCCGATGCAAGCGAGGTGTTCGCCAACGCCGAGAAGCTTCGCAACGAGTTCGTCGTGCGCGTCTCAGGCACGGTGCGCGCGCGCCCGGCCGGCACGGTGAACACCAACCTCGCCACGGGCCGCGTCGAGATCGTCGCCACCGCGGTCGAGATCCTCAACCGCGCCGATCCGCTCCCGTTCCAGCTCGACGAGCAGGTGAGCGAGGAAGTGCGCCTGCGCTACCGCTACCTCGACCTGCGCCGCGAGCTCATGGCCACGCGCCTGCGCCAGCGGCACGCCATCACGCGCTCAATGCGCGGTTTCCTCGACGGCCACGGTTTCATCGACATCGAAACACCGATGCTGACCAAGGCGACGCCCGAGGGTGCGCGCGACTACCTGGTGCCAAGCCGCACGCACGCCGGCAAGTTCTTTGCGCTGCCGCAATCGCCGCAGATCTTCAAACAGCTGCTGATGGTCGCCGGGTTCGAGCGCTACTACCAGATCGTGCGCTGTTTCCGCGACGAGGACCTGCGCGCCGACCGCCAACCCGAGTTCACGCAGCTCGACATCGAGACCAGTTTCCTCAGCCAGGAGCAGATCACCGCGCTCATGGAAGAGCTGGTGCGCACACTGTTCCGCGAGGTCATGCAGCAGGAGCTGCCCCAGCCCTTTCCGCGCATGACCTACCACGATGCCATGCGCCGGTATGGTTCCGACAAGCCCGACCTGCGCGTGCCGCTCGAGCTCATCGACGTCGCCGATCTGGTCGCGAACTGTGATTTCAAGGTGTTCGCCGGCCCGGCGCAGGACCCGGCTGGCCGCGTCGCCGCGCTCCGCGTGCCCGGGGGCGGGGCCATGCCGCGCTCGCAGATTGACGACTACACCGCCTTCGTCGCCCGCTACGGCGCGCGCGGCCTGGCCTACATCAAGGTCAACGAACGCGCCAAGGGGCGTGATGGCCTGCAGTCGCCGATCGTCAAATTCCTCGACGAGACGGCGGTTGCCGGCATCCTTGAGCGCACGGGCGCCCAGGATGGTGATCTGGTGTTCTTCGGAGCAGACCGTACCAAGGTGGTCAACGACGCACTCGGCGCGCTGCGCCTCAAGGTGGGCCAGGACCAGAAGCTCGTGGCCGAGGGTTGGCGGCCGCTGTGGGTGGTCGACTTTCCGATGTTCGAGTACGACGAAGAGGCGAAGCGCTGGGTGGCGATGCACCATCCGTTCACCTCGCCGAAGAATCCGGACGCCGCGGCGCTCAAGGCCGACCCGGGTTCAGCACTCGCCCAGGCCTATGACCTGGTGCTCAATGGTTCCGAGCTCGGTGGCGGTTCGGTGCGCATTTTCAAGCAGGAACTGCAATCGGCGGTGTTCGAGCTGCTGGGCATCGGCGCTGACGAGGCGCGCGCGAAATTCGGCTTCCTGCTCGACGCGCTGCGCTTTGGCGCGCCGCCGCACGGTGGCATTGCCTTCGGACTCGATCGCCTGGCGATGCTGATGGCCGGTGCCGAGAGCATCCGCGACGTCATCGCCTTCCCGAAGACGCAGACCGCCGCCTGTCCGCTGACCGATGCGCCCACGGAAGTGAGCGAGCAGCAGCTGCGCGAGCTCCACATCCGCGTCCGCCAGCCTGCGCCGACATAGTGAGCGATCGCCGCCAGCCATGAACGCCACCGTCGTCTACGTCCATGGTCTCTGGCTCTCGGGGCACGAAGCCTTCATGTTGCGCCGGCGGCTCGAAAAGGACCGCGGCTACGCCTGGCAAACCTTCAGCTACGCCTCGACGCTTCTGACCATGGCGGAGATCGCCGACGCGCTCAATGCCACGATCGCCGCGCTCGACACGCCCGTCGTGCACCTGGTCGGCCACAGCCTCGGCGGCATTGCCATCATGCGCTGTCTCGAGCGTAACCCGCAGCAGCCGCCCGGGCGCGTCGTGTTCCTCGGCACGCCAAGCCTGTCGAGCCGCGCGGCCAATGCCCTGGTGCGCTTCCGCCTCGGTCGCGCCCTGCTCGGCCAGGCCGCTGGCGAGGAATTGCTGTACGCGCACCAGCGCGCCTGGTCGCACGAGCGCGAGCTTGGCATCATCGCCGGTGACCAGTCGCTGAGCCTGGGTCGCCTGATCGCGGACTTCGATGAGCCCAACGACGGCACGGTCGCGGTGTCGGAAACGCGCCTGCCCGGCGCCAAGGCGCACCTGACCCTGCCGGTGAGCCACTCGGGCATGCTGCTCTCGGCGCGCGTCGCGCACGAAGTGGCGCAGTTCCTGGAATACGGGCACTTCGGGGCGCCGACGCCGCACTAACACTCAAACTTTTATTGACTCCTGGCTGTGTATAGACTCATGTGTAGGAGCTAACACATGGCCACCAATCTCTCCATAGATCCGGCGCTGATCGAGCGCGCGCTCGAAGTGAGCGGCGATAAGACCAAGAGAGCCGCCGTCACGCGGGCACTCGAGGAATTCATCGCGCGCCGCAAGCAGAAACGCCTGCTCGAGCTGATGGGCAAGCTCGAGTGGGATAGCTCGTTCGACTACAAGGCAGAGCGATCGCGGCGATGACGCTGCTGGTGGATAGCAGCGTCTGGTCCCTGGCGCTGCGGCGCGATCGTTTGTCCGATACGCCGCCGGTGCGGGCGCTGCACGCCGCCCTGACCGGGGGCGAGTCCATCGTCACCACCGGCTTGATTCTCCAGGAACTCCTGCAGGGCTTCACCGGCCCGCGCGCCCGGACCATTAATTCAAGCGTCCCGCGCCTGACCCTGATGACTACCTTCGTGCGGTGTAGCGGTCCCGCTTTCAACGAGCCAATTCTCAGCGCGGTTGGGCGGCAGGCTGCGCGCGTAGTAAGCGTAGAGCGGCAGGCCAAGCGCGACTACGCCCAGCCCCGCCAATGCGCGTCCCGGGGTTGCAAGTAGAGTGTTGATCATCAGGTAGCCCGTGGCCGCGAGGAACAGGGCAGGCATCAGCGGATAGCCCCACACCCGGTATGGCCGCGCGGTTCCGGGGAGCGTGCGGCGCAGGACGTAAACGGCAGCAACCGCCAGGCCGTTGAAGAACAGCAGCATGAACACAATCATGTCCGTCAGCACATCGAACGTACCGGACAGCGCAAAACCGACCGCGCAGGCGCCCAGGAGAATGACCGCGTGTGTGGGCACGCGTGCGCGCGGCGAGACCGTGGCGAGCGTGCGCGGCAGGAGGCCATCGCGGGCCATCGCGAACGGGACGCGTGCCACGGACAGGATCGTCGAGTGGAGCGAACCAAAAGTAGACAACATGAGCCCGACCGTCAGCAGCGAGGCGCCGCCCGCGCCGAGCATCCGGACCATCACCACACCGGCCACCGAGGAGGCTTCCGGCAGGTTGGCCACGGCTGTCGGGCTCAGCGCATGGAAATAGCCCGCGTTGATGAGCAGGTAGAGCCCGATGATGAGCACGCTGCCGCCTATGAGGGCGCGAGGCAGCGTGCGGCCCGGCTCGTGCACCTCTTCTGAAACGAAGCTCACCGTCGCCCAGCCGTTGTATCCCCACAAGGCGCCAACCACGGCAGCCCCGAAACCGGTCACGCCCAGTCGCGCACTCGCGGGGACACCCTCGCAGGCACCGGCCGCACCGCTAGCTGCGAAGTGAGCCCATGAGCCGTCGCTGAACATGAAGGCAGCGAAACCGATTCCGGCCACGAGCAACACCTTCAATGAGGTGATGACCGTGGCCAGAAGCCCGTTGGCATGCATCGAGGCGAGGTTCAGCAGCGTCACGATCGCGATTGTGGCCGCCGTCAGTAGCTGAATCTGCGAGGATGACAGCCTTCCCCCCACGAGATCATTGAAGAAGATGATGAAGACGATGGCGATGGCCGCTGCGCTCCCGGCCCCGTCGAGGAGCGTCTCCATCCAGCCGTAGAGGAAAGCCCAGACGCGCCCGAACGCCGCCCCGATGAAATTGTACTGCCCTCCCGCACGCGGCATCATGGCGCTCAGTTCGGCAAAGGTGAGCGCTCCGGCAAGTGTGAAAACCCCTGCCACGAGGTATGCCGCCAACACCATCCATGGCGTGCCGACGTTGCAGGTCATGACCCGTGCCTTGACGAACACGCCTGTGCCGATGACGTTGGTCACGATCAGGGCAGCCGCCGGGATGAGCGTCAGTCCCCTGACGAGAGATGCAGATCCTCTGGCCCCCGATACTGAAGTCACAATAGATTTCCCCATCGCGCGGCACGCGGCCGGCGCCTGCTTCCCCGGCGGATGTTAACCCGGATTCCTGGCCCACCCGGCATGGCGCAGAGCATCGCGGGTATGCGAATGCGAAAGCGACTTTATTTCTAAAACTTCGGCCGGATGCTCTGCGTCCGGCGAGCCGCCCGCACCGAGAGGGCGAGAGGAACACCTTGATCAATCTGTATGTCAACGGCCAGCCTAAGAAGGTTGAGGCCGAAGCCGACACCCCGTTGTTGTGGGTACTGCGCCAAGAACTGCAACTGACCGGCACGCATGACCGCCGGCTTCTACCGCCCGGCGTCCGTGGTCAACTTCGAGGGTGCCCTTGATCATGGCTGCCTCGGGTTTCATGAAGATTCCCGAAAACCGCGTCGACGAGTTTGCGATGGAAGGGATCGCCGACAACCCCTACGACATCGAGAACATGCGCCTGGCCTATGGCCGCACGGAACCCGGCCCGCAGGTCTGGTTCTGGCGCTCGGTGGGGCACTGGCAAAGCATCTTTTTTATGGCGAGCTTCATCGACGCGATGGCCGCTGCAGCGAAGCCGGACCCTTATGAATTCCGCTGCAGCCTGCTCGGCAAACAACCGCGCTACAAGGGCGTTCTCGAGCTCGCGGCGCAGTCGGCAGTAGGCGCATGCCAGCCGATCAGCTTATCAGGCCGGCTCCGGCCAATTCCGGGCGTTGGCGGCCAGCAGAAAATTTTCCGCAATGCGGACGATGCAACAGGTGGCGAGCGCGGACGCCAATAAAGCTGCACGTCGCACCAGAGCCAAATATCTGCCCGCTTATATCCGGCTAATCA
Organism: Gammaproteobacteria bacterium; assembly: GCA_043751915.1. Lineage (GTDB taxonomy): Bacteria > Pseudomonadota > Gammaproteobacteria > Steroidobacterales > Steroidobacteraceae > FEN-1191. The sequence continues at coordinate 7,847 of JAYUZI010000117.1, forward strand.
ACGATGGCTGAGCCAGATCGGCTGAGCCAGTGATCAAGGCGCTTTGTTCTCTTGCAAAATATTGCCCCCGTCAACTACCAGCGCCTGCCCCGTAATATAGGAAGCGTCGCGCGAAGCCAAAAAGGACACCGCCGCGGCGACTTCATCAGGAGTCCCCGGTCGCCCAACCGGCGTGTGCACTCCAGCGGCGCGTTCAGACTCGGATGAGGATGCAGTCGCAATCCATCCGGGCGCAACGGCGTTAATCGTGATCCCCGAACCAGCCATTTCTATCGCGACCGCACGCATCATGCCGTCCATCGCCGCCTTTGCGGCTCCATAGGCTGCTGATCCGCGATTGCTCACCAACGGACCGGTCACCGACGACACGTTCACGATGCGTCCGTATTTTTGCGCGGCCATGGCCGTCAGCACCGCTCGGGTCATCAAAAACGAGGTGTTTAGCGTGATTGCTATTTGGCGCTGCCAATCGGCGTATGTCGTATGCAGCAGTGGCCTGCCTTCCAACGGTCGATCGAGTTGAGTCATTCCCGCATTGTTCACCAAAATATCGATTCGACCATACCGGTTAAGCACCGATTCCACCAGGCGCTGCGCCGCCGTCTCGCTCGTAAGGTCCGCATCGAAGGCCAGTATTCGCTCATCGTCTACATTGAGTTCGCGGGCGCGTTCATAAATGCGTTCTGTCGTCGATGTGATCACCACATGCGCGCCCGCCGCGTGCAGGCGACGTGCGACGGCAAACCCGATTCCGAGCGCGCTGCCGGCGCCGGTGACCAGCGCGACCTGCGCAGTGAATGTATGCTCCACTTTTACGCTCCCGTGCTCATACATTAGATTGCCGCAGTCGGCCACAAGCGGACGTCGGAACCAATCAGCGTAGAGCTCTATTTCGAACTTGGAACGTCGGAGCTCCATCCATCCACGGCAACTCTCCATTTTCCGTCGGGACCGCGCCGGAAAATATTGATGCCCTTGCCCTTATTGGTGGTGACCGCACCCGTTTTCTTGTCGACGTCTTCCGACTTGTACGAGTAGCGCTCGAATGCCCAGTCTCCGGTCACGGTGAAGCCAATTGAAGTCTTTTGCCATTTGGTCTGATAGGCGCCGAAATAATCAGCAACCCACTTGCGAACGGCGTCTTTTCCAATGATCTCGGGTGCATTTGGTGCTTGATAAACGATGTTGTCAGTCAGGTCGGCCAAGAGCATCTCGGTATCGTTGCTGTTGATCGCAGCTACATAGGCACCATGAGCGGCCGCTTCGATGGAATGCCCATCGGCAGCCGAGATGTTCACCGGCCAGGCACTGACGGTGGCCGCCACAAGCAAAACAATTACTGGTGTTCTTTGCATCATCTCTTCCCCATCAATTTGTCACGATTGGTGAGTCTACTCCATTGGCCTCGCGCTCCCGTCGCCTGCCACATGCGAACGGCAGCATCGGGCAGATTCTGTTGAAAAACTCTCGAACCTTGC
>JAYUZI010000118.1:0-3679 GCA_043751915.1 Gammaproteobacteria bacterium
GAGCCCGATCGCCATGCCCTCGCCCATGCTGCCCGTCCAGTGATCGACCAGAACCACCAGCGGCGCCCGATAAACGAAGGGTCCACGAGGTGCCACGTATTCGAACCAGTTGCGTTCGATGTCAGGCCGCCCGTAGTTCGGGATGCGGTGATGTTGGTAGGGCAGCATGGTTTTGACAAGCCGGCCCATGATACCGAGCGCCACCGAGCTATCGCCGCCGCTCGGCACATCGCGCAGATCGATGATCAGGCCCGGCGCCGCCCTCAGCTGCTCGAGCGCCTGGTCGAAAGCCGCCACCGTGGCGATCTCGCCGATTGAGTTGTTGAAGCGGATCCAGCCGATGCCTCCGGGCAGTTGCCCGCTCACCAGCGGCCCTGCGGCCCGATCGAAACGACGCTCGAGCGGCAATGTCAGCCTGCGCACCGAGCCATGGCGATCGCGGACAGTCAGGTGGCTTTGCTCGTCCGCCCGACCCGCCAGGAGCGATTGCAGCGCCCAGTTGCGCGAGCGCAGGTCGCTGTTGTCGACGCTCGCGGTCAGGCGCGCGGCAATGGCGGCAGCAACTGGCAGCTCGCCGACGGCGATGATCCGGTCGCCGGCGACGATTCCGGCACGCTCCGCGTCACTCCCGCGGCGCACGGCGCGCACCACGGTTTCGTCGCCGGCCAGCTCCGCCCAGATGTCGGCGAAGGTCGGCACCGGCAGCCAGCGGTGCGGATTGCGCGAGCGCACTTCAGCGTGGAAGTCATGCACCTCTTCGAGCACCGCCTCGATGACCGCGGCGTAGGCCTCCGGCGCCCGCGCGGCGAGGACCATTGGCAGGTAGCGCGTGGACCACGTAAGCCACGGCTTCTCGGCGCGATCAAGGTAGGCGTAGTTATCGGTGAAATCCTGGACGAAGACGCCAAAATCCGCCACGCGCGCGTCGTCGGTCATGAGCGGCGCGCAAATGGCAGGGCCCGCAAGGCCCAGCAAGCAGGCAAGCATGCGCGCCATTGTGTTTGTGCATCGGTCCGCGATCTCCGCCATAATGAGCATGATCCCACAATTCGAGGATGCCCTCATGCTCACGCTCAAGCGTTTACCGGCGAAGTTCGTTGCCATCGCGATCAGCTGCGCCAGTTGCGCGACCGCAGCAATGACCGCGCCAACGGTAGATCCGCAGCTCGTCAAACTGGTGGCGAGTCCCGAGCGATCAGCCCCCTTCGTCGCGCGTGACGCGGCACGCCACCCGGCCGAGGAACTGAGCTTCTTCGGCATCAAGCCGACGATGACCGTGGTCGAACTGTGGCCTGGCACTGGTTACTGGACCGAAATCCTCGGACCGTATCTCGCCAAGAGTGGCCATTACTACGTGGCGCAACCCGTACCCGGAAACAAAGATGGGGACTCAGGCGTCGCCCGCTGGAGCGCCAGGGTAGCAAGCCACAAGGACCGCATCGGCCCGATCACGCAGACCACGCTCGGCAAAGATCACTACGACGTCGCCCCCGCCGGCTCCGCCGATCTCATCGTCACCTTCCGCAACCTGCACAACTGGGTGGGTGGCGGCTTTGCGGATGCAGCGCTGGCCGGTTGTTTCCGCGCCCTGAAGCCGGGCGGCATCCTCGGCATCGAAGACCATCGCGGCCGCACCGACAAGCCACAGGACCCGAAGGCCGATGATGGCTACCTGCGCCAGGACTACGCGATCGCACTGGCCAGGAAGGCGGGGTTCGAGCTGGTCGGTTCCTCGGAGCTCAACGCCAACCCGAAAGACACCAAGGACTGGGTCGACGGCGTGTGGACGCTACCGCCGACACTCGCCCAGGGCGACAAGGATCGCGCCCGCTACGTTGCAATTGGCGAGGCCGATAATTTCGTGCTGAAGTTCCGCAAACCACTGCATTGAAGATCGCGCTGAGGGAGAGGTCATCGACCACTCGCGTCACGCCGCCGGTGCAGGTGACGCCGCGGAACTCGATCGCTGCGATAGCGATCAGCGCCCGCCCATGATTGCCACGTAGTCGGTAGACCAGCGGCTGTAGGGCACGCAGCTGGGCTGGCTCTGGCAGCTCGCTTCCGGTGTGCGCCAGAAATGCAGCTTGTCGAACTGGTCGATGCCGTTGGTCTTGCAGCCGTCGACCCCGAGCAGCGCATTGTTGCTGCAGGCGGCCGGTACGGTCGGGAGCGATCCGAACCAGGAGGCCACGTCACCCTGCACCTTTGGCGTGATCGACCAGGAGAGCCATTTGTAGGCGCAGTTGGGATGCCTGGCCTGCGCGTACAGCATTGTCGTGTCGGCCCAACCCGTGGCACCTTCGCTGGGGACGGTGCTGGCGACCGCCTGCTTGTTGGCAACCAGCGTATTGACCTGGTACGGCCAGGAACCGGAAACCACCACGCCTTCATTGGTGAAATCCTGCACCTGCACGTTGGGTTCGTGCCAGTAGCGCTGGATCAGTGGGTGCTGCTTGCGCAACAGGTCGAGCGCGGCGGCATATTGCGTCTCGGTGAGCTCGTAGGGATCCTTGATGCCCAGCGCGCTGTTGTGCGCCATCAGGTAGATCGCCGCATCGGCTATGTAGATCGGGCCGTCATAAGCCTGTACCCGGCCCTTGGCGCTCTTGCCGTCGGGGAACTTGCCACCCTCGAACACCACCGACCACGAAGTCGGCGCTTTCTTGAACACCTTGGTGTTGTACATCAGCACGTTCGGACCCCACTGGTAGGGCACGCCGTAATGCTTGCCGTCGATGAAATGCCACGCGGCTTGCTGCAGGCGCTCATCGAGCGTGTCGTAGCCCACGATCCTGGTCACGTCGATTGTCTGCACCGTGCCGCCACGCACCAGGCGGAGCGCTGCGTCGCCCGAGGCGGTCACCAGGTCATAACGGCCCTGCGTCATGAGCGCAATCATTTCGTCGGAAGTGCCGGCCTTTGTGACCTTGACCTTGCAGCCGGTGTCCGTTTCGAACTGCGTCACCCAGTCATAATTCTTGTCCTCCGCGCCACGCTCGATGTAGCCGGGCCAGGCGACGATATCGAGGGCCCCTTCGAGCGCGTCCGAAGCTGGCGCGGCCGCCGGTGGTGCACTGTCGCTGCAGGCGGCCAACGTCAGGACTGCGGCCGCGATCAAGGCCAGAGGACGATCAATCACTGCAGCGCGAAACATGGAGTTCTCCCCTGTCGCTTTCGGTGGCCGCGCGCGGGCCCGGTACATTAACACTGGTGGAAAGACCATGCTCGCCACGGGGCGCATGCCGCTCGTGCCCCGCATGGTGCAACGTGTGCCGGGTTCCGTGCATCCAAGCCTGCGACAAGGCATCATTTGCATTTGGCGAGGGGTGGGCGCGTGAAACCAGGCCAATTGGTCCAACTGACTGTCCTGTCATGGCTGCTAGCAGGCACCGCCCAGGCGCTGACCGTCGACGGCCAGCTTGACGAGCCGGAGTGGCGGCAGGCGCAGGTTTTCAATGACTTCCGCGTTACCGAACCCCTGACGCGGGTCGCAGCCCCGCACCCGACCGAGCTGCTGATCCTGCCGCTCCCGGACGCGCTCTACGTCGGCCTGCGCGCCGAGCATGCGCCGGACCAGCGCACCCACGGCCACTCGCCGCGCGATGCCCCGAACATGGATGCCGATCCGGCCATCCTGATCATCGACTTCGAAGGGCTCGGCAAGACCGCTTACGAGTTT
>JAYUZI010000119.1:0-11280 GCA_043751915.1 Gammaproteobacteria bacterium
GCGTTGCTGGTGCTGGCGCGGGCGCTGTTCCGGCGCCTGGCGGCGGCCTACCAGCTGACGGTATGGCTGCTGGCGGCGGGCATCGTCGCTTCGCTCCTCAAGGGCCTCGAGGTGGAACAGGCCATCGCGCTGGCCGTGGTGCTCGGCATCCTTTGGCTTGGCCGCCGCGCCTTCTATCGCCCCGCGGCGATCATGGCCGAGCGCTTCACTCCGGTGTGGGTCGCAAGCCTGGTGATCGTGATCTCGGCGGCGGTGTGGGTCGGATTCTTCGCACATCGGCACGTCGAGTACTCGCACTCACTTTGGTGGACCTTTGCGCTCAAGGGCGACGCGCCGCGCATGCTGCGTGCCTCGCTCACGGTGGTGTTGCTGGCGGCTGCCTTTCTGGCGATGAACCTGCTGCGCCCCTCGCGCCCGGAACCGGGCAGCGCTTCGGTCGCCGACCTGGAACTGGCGCGCTCGCTGCTGGTCCGGTCTGATCAGGCGCTCGCCAACGCCGTGCTGATGGGCGACAAGCGCGTGCTGTTCAGCGAGGCGCGTGACGCGTTTCTCATGTATCAGGTGAGCGGCCGCAGCTGGATCGCACTTGGCGACCCGGTGGGACGCCGCGAGAGCCACGAAGAGCTGGTGTGGCAGTTCCGCGAACTCTCCGACCGCCACGGCGGCTGGACGGTGTTCTACCAGGTGAGCGGCGAGCGCCTGCCACTCTATGTTGACCTCGGGCTCGCCGCGCTCAAGCTGGGCGAAGAGGCGCGGGTGCCGCTAACTGATTTTTCGCTCGAGGGCAGTGCACGCGCCGAGCTGCGCACGCAGCGGCGCCGCGCCGAACGTGACGGCGCCACCTTCGAGGTGATCGCGCCCGCCAACCTCGAGCCGCTTCTGCCGCGGCTCAGGGCCGTCTCGGACAACTGGCTGGAAGACAAGGCCGTCGCCGAGAAAAGCTTTTCCGTCGGTGCATTCTCGCCCGAATACGTGCGCAACTTTCCGCTGGCTCTGGTGCGTTGCGAGGGCGACCCGGTGGCCTTTGCCACGCTTTGGGCCGCCGGTGACGGCAGGGAACTCGCGGTCGATCTCATGCGCTTCGGACCCGACGCGCCGCGCGGTGCGATGGACTTCCTGTTTGTGGAACTCATGCTGTGGGGCCGGGCACAGGGCTTCCAGTGGCTGAACCTGGGCATGGCGCCGCTGGCGGGCCTCGAACAGCATCCGCTGGCGCCGGCCTGGCATCGCGTCGGCAACTTCGTGTTCCGCCACGGCGAGCACTTCTACAACTTCGACGGGCTGCGGCGCTACAAGGCGAAATTCAATCCGGTGTGGGAATCCAAATACCTGGCGTCGCCGGGTGGGCTGGTGTTGCCGCGCGTGCTGCTCGATGTCTCGAAACTGGTCTCGGGCGGATTGCGGGAGATGTTTACAAAATGAGATTTCCGGAACTGGCTTTGATTCTGCTTGCACTACTGCCGCCCACCGCGCACGGCGCGGAGCGCGTGCTGCACTACGGGGCGCCGTTCGGCGATGTCACGCTCTATACGCCGGAGGGTCAGCCGCGCGGCGTGGTGCTGTTTCTCTCGGGCGACGGCGGCTGGCACCTGGGGGTGGTCAGCATGGCGCGGCATCTGGTTGAGCAGAATGCAGTGGTCGTGGGGTTGGATGTGCGGCATTACCTGGCTGATATTGCGGCTCACCCTGGCGCCTGTCGCTACATGGCAGCGGATTTCGAGACCTTGAGCCATCGGGTGCAGCGCGAAGTGGGCCTCGCCGAGTATCAGGTGCCTCTCCTCTATGGCTATTCCTCCGGTGCCACGGTCGCCTACGCGACCTTGGTGCAGTCGCCGCCCGGCACCTTCGGTGCCGCGGTGAGCCTCGGCTTCTGCCCCGACCAGAAATTCGGCGGCACCGCACTTTGCCCCGGCCCTGAAGGTCTGCTCAGCTACCAGCCTGGCAAGAAGGGCGCGTGGGTGTTTGATCCGGCGCCGCGGCTCAAGGATCGCTGGATTGCCTTCCAGGGGCAGGCGGACCAGACCTGCTCCGCTGACGCCGTGAGTGCCTACGCCGCCAAGGTCGGTGGTGCACAGGTCGTGCGACTCGATGGGGTCGGCCATGGCTACGGCAACGAAAAGAAATGGCTCACGCAATACCAGCAGCTCTTTGACGAACTGGCGCCTCCGCGCCCGACTCAGCCGCCATCGGCGCCGGCGATTGCCAGGCCCGACGCCGACCTTGGCGACCTGTCGCTGGTGGAGGTGCCTTCGACGGGTGGCGCGGTCGACCTGCCAATGGCCATCCTGCTCAGTGGCGATGGCGGTTGGGCGGGGCTCGACAAGGGCGTAGCCGCAGAACTCGCCGCGCGCGGCCTGCCAGTGGTGGGCCTGTCCACGCTCAAGTATTACTGGCGGGCACGCACACCGGAGGAGTCGGCGCGCGATCTGGCCCGCGTCATGCGCCACTACCTCGCCGCGTGGAAGCGCGAGCGCGTGTTGCTGGTCGGCTATTCCTTCGGCGCAAACGTGCTGCCGTTCATCGTCAATCGCCTGCCGGCCGACCTCCGCAGCCGAATCGCCGGAGTGAGCCTGCTGGGCCTGGACGCGAACACCAGTTTCGAGATCCGCGTCGCTGGCTGGTTGCCGGGCTCGAGCGTCGGCGAGCTGCCGGTGCGGCCGGAAATCGAGAAACTGACCGGCGTGGCGACGACCTGCCTGTACGGCGAGGGCGAGAGACACGATCCCTGCGCCGAGCTCGCCGGAGCGACGATGCGTGCCCGCGAGGTTGGCAAGGGCCATCATTTCAGTGGTGATTACCCGGCACTTGCCGAAGCCATCCTGAAGGGCGCTGGCATCGCACCGCCCGAGGCGCAACGCGCGCAGTGAACGACACGGCGCCCGCCGGACAAGCGCTGACGCAGGCATTACGCGCCGCGCTCGCCACGCATCGCGACGCCGTGCTGCAGGCGCCGCCGGGCGCGGGCAAGAGCACGCTGGTGCCGCTCGCGCTACTCGCAGAACCCTGGATGCGAGGTCGCAAAATCCTGCTGCTCGAACCGCGTCGCGTCGCCGCACGCGCCATTGCGCGGCGCATGGCCTGGCTGCGCGGTGAACCGGTCGGCGCCACGGTGGGCTATCGCATGCGGCTCGATACGCGCGTGTCGCGCGACACACGCATCGAAGTGATCACCGAAGGCGTGCTCGCGCGCATGCTGCACAGCGACCCCGAACTGGGCGGCGTCGGCTGCGTGATTTTCGATGAATTCCACGAACGCAGCCTCCAGGCAGATCTGGGGCTGGCGCTGTGCCTCGACGCGCGCAGCACGCTGGCTGCCGATTTCCGGGTGCTGGTGATGTCGGCCACGCTCGATGGAGCGCGCGTCGCAGCGCTCCTCGGCGATGCGCCAGTGGTGGAAGTTCCGGGCCGGCAGTTTTCCGTGGCGATTCAGTATGCCGGTGACGGTGGGCCGCTGCTGCCCGGCGGTGCCGATTCGCCCGAGCGCCTGGTTGCGCAGACCGTGCGTCGTGCGCTGGCCGAGACCAGCGGCGATCTGCTGGTGTTTCTCCCGGGCGCCGGCGAGATCAGGCGCATGCAGGCGCAGCTTGCCGACCTGGCCAACGCCCGGCTGCAATTGCTGCCGCTGTACGGCGAACTCGATGCCCAGGAGCAGGACGCCGCGCTGAACGAGAGCCCCGTGGGCGTACGGCGCGTCGTGCTGGCGACCAACATCGCGGAAACCAGCGTGACGATTCCCGGCGTGACCGTGGTCATCGATTCCGGCCTCGCGCGGCGCTTACGCTTCGACCCGGTTACCGGCATGAGCCGCCTGGAAGTCACGCGCATATCGCGCGCCGCCGCCGATCAGCGTGCCGGCCGGGCGGGACGTACGGCGCCCGGGCGCTGCTACCGGCTGTGGAGCGAAGGCGCGCACGCCAGCCTCGCGGCATTTACCGCGGCTGAAATCACCGAGGCGGACCTGGGGCCGCTGGCGCTCGATCTTGCATTGTGGGGCAGCGCGGATGCCGCGCGGCTCGCGTGGCTGGATGCGCCGCCGGCGCCGATGTTGGCGCAGGCGCGCGAGCTGTTGCAGCGCCTCGAGGCCCTCGATGGGCGCGGCGCGATCACGACGCTCGGCCGGGAGATGGCGGAATTCCCGCTGCATCCGCGCCTTGCGCACATGGTGCTCGCCGCGCGAGCCTATGGCGCCGTGCCGTTGGCGGCGGAGCTCGCCGCGCTGCTGTCCGAGCGTGACCTGCTGCGGCGCGGCGGCGCGCACCGCGACCCGGATATCCGCACGCGCCTGGAAATGCTGCACGGTGATCAGGGCGCACAGGCTCCAGACCGTGCCGCCCGGCAGCGCGTGCAGCGCAATGCCGCGCAGTTCCAGCAACTGGCCGCCGGTCCGCGCACCGCTGCCGCGGCGCGCTCGCCGGTGTCGCCGGGAATGCTGCTGGCGCTGGCCTTTCCGGATCGCATCGGCCGGCGTCGTGGCGAAGGGTCGGGCCGCTACCTGCTGGCCAATGGGCGCGGCGCCGCCTTTCCCGCGGCCACGGGACTGGGTGCGCAGGAATTTCTCGTGGCGGTCGAACTGGATGACCGCGACCGCGAGGCGCGCATCGATCTGGCGGCGCCGCTCGAGCGCTCGGAGCTCGAGCAGCTGTTGGGCGGGCAGTTCGTGACCAGCGAAGCGGTCGAGTGGGACGCGCGCTCGGCCGCGGTGTTGGCGCAGCGCACGACGCGCTTCGGGGCCCTGCTGATCGATGATCGTCCGCTGGCGGCGGTGCCCCCGGAGCTCGCGGCCGCGGCCATGCTCGCCGGTGTCCGGCAGCTGGGGCTGGTCGCCCTGCCGTGGGATGACGCCACGCGCAACCTGCAGGCGCGGCTGGAATTCGTGCGCAAGCTGGAGCGTGCTCCGCACGGGCCGTGGCCGGCGAGCGACGACGCCACGCTGCAGCGGGAGCTGGATCTGTGGCTGCCCCCGTGGCTCGGGAGTATGAGCCGCCGCGATCATCTTGCACGGCTGCCGCTCGGTGAGGCGCTGCTTGCTCGATTGACCGGACCGCAGCGTCGCGCCCTCGATGAGCTCGCGCCGCACGAGATCGCCGTGCCTTCGGGCTCGCGTATCCGCATCGACTATGTCGATGACAACGCGCCGGCCATCGCGGTGCGCCTGCAGGAGGTGTTCGGTCTCGCCGCCACGCCGCGGATCGGTGGCGGTACCGTGCCCATCACCTTCAAGCTGCTGTCGCCGGCGCAGCGTCCGGTGCAGATTACACGCGACCTGGCGGGCTTCTGGAAAAGCAGCTACCTCGAGGTGCGCAAGGACATGCGCGGCCGTTACCCCAGGCACAATTGGCCGGAGGATCCGCTCTCGGCGCCGCCCTCGCGTGGTGCCCGCCGGCGCAAGTGATTATGACGCGGCGGTCATTGGCAGGGATCAGGCAAGGCGCTATCGTGGCGCCATGAACCGCATCCAAAGAATCACGGGTACGGCGGCTGTGGCCGCAGCCGCGCTGCTGCTGGTGTCCTGCTCGAAGGGTCCCCCGGGAGCGCCAACTGGCCGGGCGGCGGGGCCGGCCCGGCTGCCCGCCACGCACAAGCATGCCGACGCGCCGGGCATCGACTGGTTCGGGGGCGAGGTCAGCGCGGCCTTTGCTGCTGCCAAGAGCGGGCGCAAGCCGATTTTGCTGTACTGGGGGGCGGTCTGGTGCCCGCCGTGCCAGCAGCTCAAGTCCACGGTGTTTTCGCGGCCGGATTTTATCGCCAAGAGCCGCCTGTTCGTCCCGGTCTACCTTGATGGCGACGATGCCGGTGCGCAGAAGTGGGGCGAGGAATTCCGCGTCGCCGGTTATCCGACCGTGGTCGTGCTGGATGCCGACCGCCATGAACTCATGCGTATTGCCGGGGGCATGGATCTATCGGCATACGCCGCGGTACTCGACAATGCGCTCGCGGATGTGCAGCCGGCACAGGCCCTGCTCGACCAGGCCGGGGCTGGCCGCCCGCTCAGCATCGGCCAGTGCCGCCGGCTCGCGTTCAACAGCTGGGAGCTGGAAGGTGGCGCTACGCCGGCAGCCAATGCCGATCTGGCCCTGCACCTGGATGCGGCGTCCGAATATTGTCCCGCCGACGCGAACGTCGAGCGCGCGCGGCTGCGCATCTTTGCCGCCAATTTTGCAACGCGCGCCGAAGCCGATGCCCTGAAGCGCGGCCAGGCGCCGAGCGCTGCGCTGCGCGCGCGCGTCCACACGGTCGATGAAGTGCTGGCGAACGAACACACCGCCGTCGCTGTGGCCGATGCGCTTCAGTACCTCGACGAGAATTTCTTCCGCGTCGTGAAAGCGCGCGGTGGCGCGGCCACACCCTGGCTGGCCCGCTACAGCAAGGTAATGGACACCGTGGCCGCGATTCCCGACTATGCGGAGGCCGACCAGCTTGGCGCTGTCGGTTCGAAGCTCGAGGCGATCAAGGCGATCAACGGCGCCATTCCGGCCGGCGTGGCGCGCGCCGCGAGCGCCCGCGTGGCCTCGGTGCTCGCCGATCGCCAGATACCCTACGTGCGCTCCGGCATCATCAACGCGGTGCTGCCGATCTACGACGTGCTCGGACAAAACGAGCGGGCCTACAAGGTGGTGCAGGGCGAACTGCGCGGGACCGCGACCCCGTACTACTACAAGGCGGATCTCGGCGAGCTCGCCGAAGGCCTGGGGCGCAAGAGCGAAGCGTTGAAATGGTACGCGGAGGGTTTCGCGGAAGCGCAGGGACCGGCGACGCGCTTCCAGTGGGGAGCGATCTACGCCGCCAGCCTGCTGCGGCTGCAGCCGGACGACGCGGTGAGGATCAGTGGCGTCACGTTGCAGGTGCTCGGCGAACTCGACGGGCCCGACCGCATTTACCGGCGCGCCCGCATGCGGCTCGAGCGTCTCGACCTGGCGCTGCGCAAGTGGAACACGGACACCAAGGGCGCGCACCACGAGATCCTGGTCGGCCTGCGCGCGCGCATGCAGCAGATCTGCGGCAAGATTCCGCGGGCCGAGCCGGCTCATGCGAGCTGTGACGCCTTCCTGGCGAGCGCCTGACCGCGGCTGACGCGGCCCTGCTAGACTGCGCCGGTCTGCCGCGACGGGCCTGTAGCACAATGGTTAGTGCAGGGGACTCATAATCCCTTGGTTGTAGGTTCGAGTCCTACCGGGCCCACCAATAGACGCACGATGGGAGGGAAGGCATGAACCGCTTCGGATTCACAGTCCCCGTTGCCCTATTCCTGTTGGCGATTCTCGCGCCGGCCCTGGCTGGTGCGCAGTCGCGATTTGCGCTGTCAACCTGCAAGCCGCAGCCTGCGGCGAAATTGCCGCCGGCGTGCAGCGCGGTGCGCGGCGACCGGGCCGAAGGCTGGCTGCCGCAGACGCGTTCGGAAATCATGGCGCGCAACGGTATGGTGAGCGCCAGCCAGCCGCTGGCTGCGCAGGCCGGTCTGCAAATATTGCAGGCGGGTGGCAATGCGGTGGATGCCGCGGTCGCCGCTGCGGCGGTGCTCAATGTCGTGGAACCCTACAGTGCGGGAATCGGTGGCGACCTGTTTGCCATCGTTTATCTTGCCAATGAACACAAGCTCGTTGGCATCAATGCCAGCGGCTGGGCGCCGACGGGCGCAACGCCCGATCGCCTGAAATCCCGGGGGTTCGATGCGGCCACGGCCATGCCCGAGTTTGGCATTCTGACCGTCGATGTACCGGGGGCGGTCGACGGCTGGGATCAGTTGCTGCGGCGTGCCGGCACCATGGATTTCAGACAAGTCCTGCAACCCGCCGTTGAGCTGGCCGAGCAGGGCTTCCCCTGGTCGCAGCGCATTGCCAGCGAGATGGCCGATACCTACACCTACAACAAACAGGTGCAGGCTGATCCCGACACCCTGCGGGCCTACTATCCGGGCGGTGTGATCCCGGCAGCGGGCGGTATTTTCCGTAATCGGGATCTGGCGCGTGCTTTCCGGTCGCTGCAGCAACACGGCCGCGACGCTTTTTACAAAGGCGAGATTGCGCGGGCCATCATCGCCAAGTCCAACGCACTCGGCGGCACCATGACCGCAGCGGACCTCGCGGAGTTTCACGCCGAATGGGTAACGCCGCTGAGCACCAACTATCACGGCTACGACGTCTATGAGTTGCCGCCAAACGGGCAGGGCTTCGCGGTACTCGAAGAGCTGAATATTCTCGAGACCTGCGTGCCGAAACTGGGCTTCGACCTTGCATCACTGGGGCCTACGTCGCCCGAATACTGGCATCTGCTGGTGGAGACCAAGAAGCTCGCCTTTGACGATCTCAATACCTACAACGGTGATCCGCGTTTCGTGGCCATACCCACTGACAGGCTGCTCTCGAAGCAGTACGCGGCCACGCTGTGCCCTCGTATTGATCCGGCTCACGCCGCCGCCACGGCGACCCGTGCCCAGCACAAGGGCGGGACGATTTACCTCACGACCGCTGATCGCTGGGGAAACATGGTTTCACTTATTTACAGCGTCTACGACTCACTGGGGTCCGGCATCACGGTTCCCGGATACGGGTTCGTGTTGCACGACCGCGGCGCGTTGTTCTCCCTCGATACCGCCAGCCCGAACGTGATCGCCCCGCGCAAGCGGCCGTTCCACACCATCATCCCCGCCTTCGTCATGAAGGACGGCAAGCCGCTGATGGCGTTTGGCCTGATGGGCGGCAGCATGCAGGCGCAGGGGCACATGCAGGTGCTGGTGGACATGATCGATCTGGGTGCCAACCTGCAGGTCGCCAGCGATGCGGCCCGTTTCCACCATTCTCAGGACAGCAATTCGCTGCAGCTCGAATCCGGGCTATACGACCTGGTGGGGGCGCAACTGGCAGCCAAGGGGCACACCGTCACACGGGGTACCGGCGACGACATGGGCGGTTACCAGGCGATCCTGTACACCTCGACGCCAGCCAGCGAAGCGGAAAGACGCTCGGACACGCCAAACAAACCGGTCAACGGGTACTACCGTGCCGGCTCGGATCATCGCAAGGACGGCCAGGCAGTCGGTTGGTAACGAGTCATCGCTACCGGTGTCGGGGCAGTGCCGCCGGCTGGGTTATAATTGGCGGCGAAGAATCCCATATTCAGGAGTGATTCCATGTCGAAGCTGCACGCTGTGGTCTGGATTGATCATCAACATGCCCAGGTGCTGCACCTGGAGGCCGCCGCCACGCAGCTGCAGAAGATCAAGGCGCACAATCACCACACGCGCCAGCACGGCAGCCAGGTGCGAACCGAACATGAGTTCTTCGGTGAAGTGTGTGATGCGCTGGCGGACATCAAGGAAGTGCTGGTAACCGGCTCACACAAGGCGCAGGCGGATTTTCGCCACTACGTCGAGAAACATCGCACCCTGATGGCACCGCGGATCGCCGGCTGGGAAACCGTTGATCATCCGACCGAGGGACAACTGGCGGCGCTGGCGCGCAAGTTTTTCGTCGCGCACGATCGCATGGTCGGCGCGCCCTGACTGGCGCAGTCACCGCCAGGCCAAGGGCATTTACCAGACTCGCGCGCGTTTCGTGGGTTCGACGTAGAGCTGGTCGCCCGGCTGCACGTTGAAGGCGTCGTACCAGGCGTCGATATTGCGCACCACGCCGTTGACCCGGAATTTGCGGAACGAATGCGGGTCGCTGGTGGTGAGCTGACGGATGTAATCGTCCCGGCCCTTGCCGCGCCAGCTCTGCGCATAGGCGCGGAAGAAACGCTGGTCGCCGCTCAGGCCGTCGATCACCGGGGCTGTCGCGCCATGGAGCGAGGCGTGATACGCCTCGAGCGCGATCGCCACGCCGCCGAGGTCGGCGAGATTCTCGCCCATGGTCAGTTCCGGGTTGATGTGCAGCCCGGCCACCGGTTCGTAGCTGGCGTACTGCGCGCCCAGCGTCGCGGCCCGTTCCTTGAATGCGGTCGCGTCCGCCGCCGTCCACCAGTCGCGCAGCGCGCCACTGGCGTCGAGCGTGCGGCCCTCATCGTCGAAACCATGCGTCAGCTCGTGGCCGATGGTGCTGCCGATACCACCGAAGTTGGCGGCCGGATCGGCAGCGACATCGAAATAGGGCGCCTGGAGTATGGCCGCCGGGAACACGATATCGCGCAACGAGCCGTTGTACGCGTCCATCGTCTGCGGGGTCATGAACCAGTCGCCGGTATCGACCGGCCTGTCGCTCCGGCCCACATAAAAAGCCCAGTCCGCGGCGGCGGCGCGCCGTACGTTACCGGTCACGTCGTCGTCGCGAATGACGACGCGGGAATAGTCGCGGGGCTTATCCGGATAGCCGACCTTGACGACATAGGAATCGAGTTTGCGCAGCGCCTCGGCGCGCGTAGCGGGCCCCATCCAGTCGAGATTTTCAATGCGCGTGTGAAAGGCGGCCATCAACTCGGTGACCAGCGAGCCGATGCTCGCCTTGGTGGCAGCCGGAAAAAAGCGCGCGCTATAAAGCTGTCCGACCGCCCAGTTCAGTGTGCCGAAGCAGGCGCCACCGGCCAGGCAATCGCCGCCCGCCACGGCCTTTACGCCCTCCTTCCAGCGTGCCGGTCGCTCCTTGATGCCCAGCAGGACCTGGTCCCGAAAGCGGAAGCGCGCCTCGGCGAAATCGTTGCTCAGGTAGGGTGCGGCCGAGTCGGCTGCCGTGTAGGCGGCCCATGCCTGCAGGGCATCGACCGGCGTCTTCGCGAAGATCTGCGCGAGTTTGGGAAACGCGCTCTGCTCGGCGACAATCACGCGGCGTTTTCCAGCCAGGCTGGCGCCCTTCAGGAATGACGCCCAATCGAACCCCGGCGCGAAAGCCTGCAACTCTGAGGGCGTGTACGGGTTGTACATCTTCGGCAGGTCGCGCTGCTGCGCCTTGGTCCAGCTCACCTGCGCAATGCGCGTCTCGAGGGCCACGATTTCGGCGGCATGCACCCGGGCAACCGGCCAACCGCACAGCGTCAGGAGTCGCTCGGCGTAGTCGCGGAGCTGAAGTTTCTCTTTCGAAAATTCCGGCTTGAGGTAATAGTCCCGGTCGGGCAGCGAGAGGCCGGCCTGGGATATATAAGCCGCGTAATGCGCGGTGTCCTTCAGGTCCGTGTCGATATAGACGCCGAACAGGCTCCCGCCAAACCCCGACGTCGACCGGCCCATGATCGTGGCGAGCTGCGCACGCGTGCCGCTGGCCCGGATGGCCTTGAGTTCCGTGGCGAGCGGCCGCACGCCCAGCTTTTCGCGGCGCTCATCATCCATAAACGCTTTGTAGAAGGCGCCGATCT
>JAYUZI010000120.1:0-4510 GCA_043751915.1 Gammaproteobacteria bacterium
GGCGCCCACATCTGCACGCAGCTCGGACGCGTAGCCAATTCGGGAAGCGCTAGGCCGCCTGGATAGGGACTCATGTAGCCCGAGCTCTCGGTCGATTTAATGGCCGTGCAATTGGACTGACCCTTGGAATCGCCCGTATTGCCCACGCGCATGATCTTGAAGGGCCAGATGTAGAGCGTGCGCCCCCGGGGGTCGGCGAATACCGGCCCATCCAGCTCGGTCGCCTCGATCCGAAAGTGCGGCGGCAGCGGAACTTGCCGGTACGGCTCCGTGAGCGGCACTTCCGCAGCCCCGAAGCCCGGCGCGGCCATGGCGGCGAGGCTGCAGAACGCGGCCAGTGGCAGCAGCTCGCGAGCCCACCCTGCGCGGCGCTTGCAGATCAAACCAGGATTTCCCCTATTTCTTTCGATGTCGCGTTGCTCTTCGTGCCCCACGAGGTGGCATCGAGGCCAAAAGCCTTCAGTGCTGTGTAACCGACCCGGGCGCCGGGCCCTCCCCCACCATCGATGTGCAGCCCGCTCTTGATCCGGCCGCCGGCGCGGCCGGCCGTGAACAAGGGTACGCCATCGAGCGAATGAATTCTGGCCCAGGCGGTGTCACTCGAGGCATAGATCAGCATGTTGTCGAGCAACGTGCCGTCGCCTTCCTTCACCTTCGTAAACGCCTCGACAAAGTATGCCCACGATTCCATCGAACGCCGCAGGTACCACGAGGCCGTCGGCTGGTAACCAATGGCCTGATCGATCGGTTCCTCATGCGTGCAGGTGTGATGCGGCTTTTCGTAGCCCGCTTTGGTCGTCGAAGCAAACGCCGCCGAATACGCCATATTGAACACCCGCGTCTGGTCGCAGGCCACCGCCATGACCATGAGGTCGGTGAGCATCTGGTGACGCTGGGCGACCACTGACGCTTCGACACTGGTCTTGGGATCTTCCACGGGCGCCGTGACCGGATGACAGGCTCCGATCGGTTCCGGCTTAGTGAGCTGCAGGTCCATCTGGCGTTCGAGGTCGCGCAAGTCCGTGAAATACTGATCGAGCCGCGCCCGGTCCTCGGCGCCAACCATCTTCTCGAGCTGCCGTGTCTGCTCGAGCACGCCCGACAGGACGCTCTTGCGCGCCATGATGCGCGGATTTGGCGTGAAGCCACTGGCATTGGGGTCCTGGTAATCGGGCCCGAATATCTTCTTGTAGAAGTTGATCGGCGAGGCCTCCGCGGCGTTGATCGAATTCGCGTTCTCGTAACTGAAGCTGGTGCGGACATCGCCATTCGCGGTCGCGGTGACCGTCCGGAAACGCGTGGTGCGGCCAATGGCGCGGGCGATCGAGACGTCGATCGTCTCCCCGGGACGGTCCTCCTGGACGATCGGCGCGGTTCCGGTGCGCAGGATGATCCAGCCGGAGTAGTGGCAGAGGTTAGGCGCGGAATCCCGGTAAGCATTGAAATTGGTGTAGAGATTCACGTGCTCACGTACGCGGCTCAATGCGGCCAGTTCTTCGGGCAGGTCATAGTTCGCACCGACCGTCTTCGGCACGAACACGTTTGAATTCATGCCCAGGCCCCAGAACCAGGTTCCGAAGCGCAGCGGCAGCGGCGCGCCCGTGGCCATCGCCGTGCCATTGTCATTGAGAAAACAGTTGAGCAGCGGCAATCCCAGCGTCACGGCGCCGCCATTCACAAGGCCGCGCAGGACACGGCGCCTGCCAATGCTCTCGAGTCGGCCGCGATATTTCACTGCTGAACCCCCGGTAGTTCGGCGACGCCTTGATGTGCAACCGCAACCGGCGCGGCCGCGAGATCGGTGACCGTGGCGAATGACCGGCTGAGAGCGATCATGCGCAATAGCTGCGGCAACTTATAGCCCTGTTCCGCAAAGCGCGCGCCGAAATATGGCAGCACGCCGGTATCGCCCGCCTTGGGCGAGCGCCCGGTCGCGTAACCCAAAATGCGGCTGACCAGGCATGCGGGGAGCGTGGGACTGTCGTGCAAGGCCTGTGCGAGCCCCCCGGCATCCGTGAAAGCCCTGCCATCCAGGCTCCCGCTCGCATCGATGGGCGCGCCCCGTTCGGTAGCGCGATATTGGCCGGCGCCATCGAAATTCTCGAGAGCCAGGCCGATCGGATCGGTGATCTTGTGGCAACCGGCGCAAACGGGATTGGCACGATGCGCGGTCAGGCGTTCGCGTGCCGTGCGCAATGTCGATTGCGGATTTTCGACGATCGAGAAATCCACGTTCGGCGGCGGCCGCGGCACTTTCTGGCAGAGCAGGAGTTCACGAATTGCCTTGCCGCGCAACGTGGGCGAGCTCCGGCCCGGATGTGCATGCGAGGCCAGGAAGCCAATCTGCGTCACCAGACCCACCCGCGGGCTGCCCGCAGGCGCCTCGTAGGGCGTCCATCCCGGCAGCGCCGGTACACCGTAGAGTGGCGCGAGCGCGGGAGACATGAAGGTGTCGCGAGTGGTGAAAAGGTCCCGGTAATCCCGGTTCCTGACGACCAGGTGATCGACAATCGTGCGCAGTGCCTGCTCGTGCGCGTCGCCGACCGTATCGCCGGTGAACGCCGGGTAGATACCCGGATCCTTGGCGAGTACCGCGAAATCCTCGAAACCCAGCATGTCGTCAAAGAAAGCGCGTACGCCCGTCTCGAGTCTGGGGCTGCCCAACATGTAGTCCACAGCCTTGGCCTTGCCTTGCAGCGTCTGTAAATCGCCCTGCTCCGCCATCTTCAGCAGTGCATCATCGGGCGCGGCGTTCCAGAGGAAGAAACTCAGGCGGCTGGCGGCCGAATAGGCGTCGAGCCGACGCTGGCCGGCCTGTTCCGGGTCCACCTCGGATCGATCGATGATGAACAGGGTTTCGGGCGCTATGAGCATGCCCTCGAGGGCCGCCGCGAGGCCCGCGTAGAAATCCTTGAGCCGAGCGGCCGCGACTCCGGCCTGGCTGACGTAGACCGCCTGCTCCGATGCGCTCAGGGGCCGCCGATACGACAACCGCCCCACCAGGCTGAGAAACCGGGTTGCGCACGCCCGATCGGCCCTGGTTTCATGGCGCGGCGTACAGGGAATGAGAAAATTCCGGTGCTCGGGATTTACGACCTGGTCGGCAATCGCACCGGCGGTACGCTGGAACTCCTGCATCTGTCCGAGCGTCACGCCAGCAGAAGCCGCGCCTATCGCCAGCAAGCCATCCGTGCGGCGAAAGGGCGCGAAATGCGCGGCCACGGCGATGTCCGGCCCAAAGACATACGCGAGCGAATTGAAATACTGCTCTTGCGATATCAGCCGTACGCGCACGGGCGACGACGCATCCACCGGCTCGGTCTCACTGGCGGCAGCCAGAGTGAGCGGCGACAGGAATCCGAGCGCGAACAGGCCAAGAACTTGGAACATGGATCTCACTATGCGTTTACCAGCCCACTTCGGATCAACGGTAGCGCGCGATCTCCGGGAGAGTCAATGCAGTGCCACATCGATACCTGGTACTCACCTTTGGCCTGGCGCTTCGACGCTGGCCTACTTCGCTATTGTTGAGCCGTGAGACGCGACGCACTGCCACTTGCCATCGGGCATCTTCACCCAGGTATCGGTGAAGCGCTCGCGTGCATTCATCGGCTTGGCGCCTGAGTCGGTGCCCTTGGCCAGGTACACGCCGGTGGCAATGGCTGCCGTACCGAACGCGGTGACCTGGAGATTCCCGTACTCAACACTGGTCCACTTGGTCGCTTTCGCCTCGGCAAGCGTCTGGGTCTTGTTGCTGGCTTTTCCGTCCACCGAGGTGGCAATGAATTTTTCGGCCAGGAGCGGCGCAAGCAACTCGGGGTTATTCGTCTTCTGCGACTGCATCCACTGCCGCTCCAGTACTGCAACCGCCCTCTCGGTCTCGCCCGACGCCGGCTGGGCCTGCAATGGCATTGCCCCGCCCAACGAGAGGACACTGATAAGGCCAAGTAAGAGCGTGCGATTCATTTGGTTCTCCTGATGTGCTATTGCGATTCCCGGGACAAACACCGGCGGCCCGGCCAGCGAACTATTCCTGCCATATAGGGCGCGCAACCGTGCAATGTCCAGCCGTAACGGCAATCCGGCGACGACGAAGCTCAGCGACACATCGCGTGGCGCTCAAAGAATCTGGCGATGATCTCCGATGCGTCCAGGCTCACCACCTGCCCCGTCTTCCCAGACGCATTGCTCTTGGGAAGCCGGGGCCAGATGTGGCCGCCACCCGTCGACCGGCCGCGCGTCACAACTGCCGGCCTGCGCGGGTCCGGGTACCGGGCAGGCCCCAGCCAAAGCAATGGCGCCGACGAACGCGCGGCGAGCCGCAGATCGCCGCCCGATCGAGGACCATCTTCGTCTGGCACTACTTTGCGACGGGCTCATTACTGGCTCTCCGTCGCGCAATGTCCCGCAGGACGCCAAAGGCGTCAACCCCTACAAAAACCCCGGCGCATGGCCGGGGTTTCCTGTGTGGCGATCACCGCAGGCCACGCCAACTGCACTGTTACTTCTT
>JAYUZI010000121.1:0-10639 GCA_043751915.1 Gammaproteobacteria bacterium
CACCTGGCAGCGACAGAATCGCGGGCTGCCGCAAGCGCAGGCCTGGTTTACCGTGCTGCGCCAGGCGATGTGCGCAGACGATGCGGCCCGCCTGGGCCTCTATTTTGGCACCACGCAGGGCGAAGTCTGGGCGAGCAGCGACGAGGGCGGGTCCTGGCGGTGCATCGCGCGCCACCTGCCCGAGATCTATTCCGTTACGCACGCTGCCTGAGAGAGACTGCGCGCGTGAACACCGTCAGGATTCCATCGCCGTTGCGCGACTACACCGCCGGCGCGGCCCAGGTGAGCGCCAGCGGCGCAACCGTCGCGGCGCTCCTGGGCGACCTCGAGCGCGCACATCCTGGCATGCGCTTCCGCATGATTGACGAGCAGGACCGCATCCGCCCGCACATCCGTGTCTTCATCAACCAACGTGAAGTGCAGGCACTGGGTGAGGCGGTTGCGGCGGGCGACGAGATACACCTGATCTGTGCGCTGAGCGGCGGGTAAGCGCACTCATGACCCTTAGCGCATCCGAGCGTGAACGCTACAGCCGCCACCTGCTGCTGCCGGAAATCGGCGTTGCCGGCCAGGAGAAACTGCAGGCCGCGCGGGTGGCGGTCGTGGGCGCCGGCGGTCTCGGTTCGCCCTCGAGCCTGTACCTTGCGGCCGCGGGCGTCGGCACGCTCGGCATCATCGATCACGACCGGGTGGATCTTTCAAACCTGCAGCGCCAGCTGCTGTTCGACGCGACGCAGGTCGGCGCCAGCAAGGCGCTGACGGCGCAGGCACGATTGCGCGCGCTCAACCCCGAGATCGACGTCGTCGCACACGACTGCGAGCTGGTGGCAGCCAACGCGCTCGACCTGCTGCGCCATTACGACTGCGTGCTCGATGGGAGCGATCGCCTGGCCACGCGCTACCTGGTCAACGACGCCTGCGTGCTGCTGCAGCGTCCGCTGGTGTCGGCGGCAATTCATCGCTTTGAGGGCCAGGCGATGACCTACGTGCCTGGCCAGAGCCCCTGCTACCGCTGCCTGTTCCCGGAATCGGCCGCAGCGGTCGCACCCAATTGCGCCACCGCCGGCGTGCTCGGTGTCCTGCCAGGCGTGCTCGGTGCGCTGCAGGCAACGGAGGTCATCAAGCTGCTGCTCGGAATCGGCACGCCGCTGGCCGGGCGCCTGCTGACTTTCGACGCACTTGCCATGCAATGGCGTGAGTTCCGCTTCGCGCGCCGCGCGGACTGCGCCGTGTGCGGAGCACAGCCGACCATCAGGACGCTGGCCGACAGCGTCGCGGCATGCGCCGAGGGCGCTGCGAGCGGCACCGAGCGCGTCAACGCCCAGCAGCTGCGCGCGCTCATCATGCGTGGCGCGAACGGCATCGCGGCAGTGAGCGTCGTGGACGTGCGCGAGCATCACGAGTTCGCCGCCGGGCATCTGGCGGGCGCCCTGAACTTTCCGTTGGGTGAACTGGCACGGCGGCTCGCGGAAATTTCGCGGCGGAGGCCGCTAGTCTTCGTCTGCAGGAGCGGCGTTCGGAGCCAGACCGCTGCCGCAATTGCTGCAGGCGACGGGTTTGAGAATGTTGCCGATCTTGAAGGCGGGATGCTTGCCTGGGCCGCGCAGATCGACCCGACTATCACAATCGTCGCCAGCAGCTAGGCTCAGACCCCGACACGCCCGAGGGCGTCGGCAATGCCGCGCAGTCGTGCGGCCAGCTCTGGATGCTCGACCCCGAAACGCATGGCCAGGGATTCCAGCCGCGAAGCATGCACCGTGTCGCCGGTGCCGCCGCTCACCCGGCCGATGTCGGCGGCAATTTCGGCCAGCAGCTGGCGCGATTCCCCATCCAGCTGCGGCGTTCCCTGCAATTCGGTGTGTAAGCGGGCCAGCGCTTCGTGCAATGTCTGGTTGCTCATGGCCGCCATGATAGCCGATCAGGACTGCATGGGATCAGAACAGCTCCAGGGACCCGACTTCGACCGCGGGGAGCGCCGCCGCCGCGCTCACCAATCCGCCGACGCGCACGCCGAGCAGGCGCAGGCGGCGCTCGAGCGGCACGCGCTTCAGGCACTGGCCGGCCGTGCGGCGGATCACCGTGGCATCCGCGGTGTGGTATTCCAGGGTCTGCGCACGCGTCACCGAGCGGAAATTATCGTAGCGCAGTTTGACGCCAATCGTGCGACCAGCATAGCCATGCCGCACCAGGTCGGCTGCCAGCCGCTCGCACAGTGAAGTGAACACGGCGCTCAATTCGGGACGATCGCGCACGGCGTGCAGGTCACGCTCGAAGGTGGTCTCGCAGCTCATCGACACCGGCTCGCTGTGGGTGCAAAGCTCGCGCGTATCGCGCCCCCAGGACACTTCGTGCAGCCAGTGTCCATGATGGCGCCCGAACTGTTCGATCAGCCAGCTGGCCTCGCAGCGCGCCAGCTCGCCGACGGTGCGCACGCCGAGCTGCTCGAGATGCGCGCTTGCCTTCGGTCCAACGCCGTTGATCTTGCGGCAGGCCAACGGCCAGACGCGCTCCGCCAGGTCACCCGCATGCAACACCGTGATGCCATTGGGCTTGTCGAATTCGCTGGCGAGTTTCGCCAGCAGCTTGTTTGGCGCCACGCCGATCGAGCAACTGAGC
The DNA here is from genome assembly GCA_043751915.1 of Gammaproteobacteria bacterium. Taxonomy (GTDB): domain Bacteria; phylum Pseudomonadota; class Gammaproteobacteria; order Steroidobacterales; family Steroidobacteraceae; genus FEN-1191. Next base: position 2,617 of record JAYUZI010000121.1, read on the forward strand.
CCGGTAGCGGCGTGTATCGCCTGCTGGATACGCAAAGCCAGCGGTCGCCCGCCCTGCTCGGTGCCGCCTTCGACCGCGTCGAAATCGATGTACACCTCGTCGATGCCGCGATCTTCCAGGCGCGGCGCGATCGCGGTGATCGCCGCCTTGAACTGGCGCGAATAGCGCCGGTACTCCTCGAAGTCGGCGGGCAGCAGCACCGCTTGCGGACACAGGCGGGCCGCCTGCATCAGTCCCATACCCGAATGCACACCAAATTCGCGCGCCGCATAGGTCGCCGTAGTGACGACGCCGCGCCCCTGGTAAGCCTCCAGGCGCGCAAACTCGGCGGCGTTCGCTTCACCGCCGGAGCGCCGGCGTCCGCCAATTACGACCGGTTGCCCCTTGAGCTGCGGATAACGGAGCAGCTCCACCGAGGCGTAGAACGCGTCCATGTCCAGATGCGCAATGCGCCGCTCGGGCGCGGCCGCTGCTTCGCTCATGGGTCGCTGTGACCGTGCCACAACCGACTGTGGAGCGGCCGGGCGCCAAGGTTGTACACAAGCTCCGCGGGCTGCGCCACGTTCCAGATGGCAAGGTCACACCACTTGCCGGGTTCGATCGTACCGCAGGTCGCCTGCAGGCCGAGCGCGCGTGCCGCGACGCGCGTTACTCCGGCAAGACATTCCTCGGTACTGAGTCCGAACTCCACGGCGGCCAGGTTCATGGCCATGAGGATCGAAGTGAGCGGCGAAGTGCCCGGATTGCAGTCGGTGGCCACCGCCATCGGCACGCCGGCGCGGCGCAGGGACTCGACCGGCGGGCGCTGCTTTTCGCGCATGAAATAGAACGCGCCCGGCAACAGCACGGCCACGGTTCCCGCCGCCGCCAGCGCCATCACGCCATCATCGTCCGTGTACTCGAGGTGGTCAGCCGAAAGCGCGCCATGTTGCGCTGCCAGTGCAGCACCATGCATAAGCTTTGAAAGCTGGTCGGCATGGAGTTTCACGGCCAGACCGTACGCGCGCGCGGCCCCAAAGGCGCGTGCCACCTGGGGTGGCGTAAAGGCAATGCTCTCGCAGTAGGCGTCAAAGGCATCCGCAAGACCGCTGGCCGCCACCGCGGGTATCAGTTCCGTGCACAAGCGCTCGACGTATGCGCCCGGATCGCCGGCGTGTTCAGGCGGCACGGCGTGCGCGCCCAGATAGGTCGTCGCGACCGACAGCGCACGGGCCGCGCCGATGGCGCGCGCCGCCTGCAGCATGCGCAGCTCGGTTTCCAGATCCAGGCCGTAGCCGGACTTGATCTCGAGCGTCGTCACGCCCTCGGCCAGCAGCGCATCGACGCGCGGCAACGCGGTGTCGATCAGCTGCTGCAGGCTCGCCGCGCGCGTTGCCTTCACGGTTGAGAGGATCCCGCCTCCTGACCGTGCGATGCTCTGGTAGCTCTCGCCAGCCAGCCGGCGTTCGATTTCCACAGCGCGATTCCCGGCGTGCACGATATGCGTGTGGCAGTCGATGAAGCCCGGCGTCACCAGCCGGCCGCCGGCGTCCACCCGCTCGGCCTGCGGGTATCGCGCCTGAAGCTCAGGCAGCAAACCCACGGCCGCGATGCGCCCTTGCTGCTCGGCAATGGCCACATCGACGATCGGACCGGTAGTGCCGGTCCAGATCCGGCCGTTGGCGATGATCCGGGTAGCTGCTGTTGCGGGCATGAAAGCGAGATTACCCGCCCCGCTCCGCCAGCGCCATGCGGGTGCTAACATGTTGCCAATGCAACAGGCGGCAGGCATGGCGCAGCAGGCGGTCACCTACGCCAACCTGTGGGTGGACGGTCGCTGGCTGCGCGATGCCACGGTCCGCATCGACGCCGCCGGCAATACGCTCGAGGTGACCACCAACGGGAGCGGTACGAATTCGCCGGTCCCCGGCCTCACGCTCCCCGGACTGGTCGACGCTCATTGCCACGCCTTCCAGCGCGCGCTCGGCGCCTGGACGCAGCGAGCCGCTGGGACGCGCGACGACTTCTGGAGCTGGCGCGAAACCATGTATGCGCTGGCAGGCCGCCTCGACCGCGACGCTCTGGAGGCGATCACGGCGCGCTGCTACCTGGAGCTGCTGCGCGGCGGCTACACCTCAGTCGCCGAGTTCCTGTACCTGCACCGCCTGGGCGAGCGGCGCGCATTGGATGCCGACCAGGCCGTCGCCGCCGCGGCGCGACGCACCGGCATGGGCCTCACGCTCCTGCCGACGCTGTATCAGCACGCTGATTTCGGCGGCGCGCCGCCGCGGCCCGGGCAAATCCCCTTCGTCCGCGAAACCGCGCGGTTCCTGGAGGACTGGCAGGAACTGTGCCGGCGTTATCCCGCCGGGAGTGCTGTGGGGCTGGGCCTCGCCTTCCACAGCCTGCGCGCCGTGGACATTGACACGATCGGCCGCGTGCACCAGGCGCTGCACAGTGATCCGCTCTGCCGCTGCATTCATATTCATGTGTCCGAACAGCCGGCCGAAGTCGCGGGGTGCCTGCGTCAGCACGGTGCGACACCCGTGGCGTTACTTGCATCGCGCGGCCTGCTGTCGGCGAAATGGGCGCTGGTACACGCGACCCATGCCACCGAAGCCGAGTTGAATCAGCTGCGCACCGCGCAGGCGACGTTGGTGCTGTGTCCCACGACCGAGGCCGACCTCGGCGACGGCTGTCCGCCGCTCAGCGCTTTTCTCGACGCCGGCGGGCAGATGGCCATCGGGTCTGACAGCAACATCGGTCGCAACGCACCCGATGAACTGCGCGCGCTCGAGTGGTCGCAGCGCCTGGCGCGTGGCCGGCGCAACGTGCTCAGCAGCGCCGCCGACCCCGCGGTGGCGGACCGGTTGTACCGGATCGCGCTGCACGGCGGGCAACGCGCGATCGGCGCAAGCGGCGCGGCCGCACGCGCCGATTTCGTCACCTACGCAGCAGGCCAGGGTGACTGGGATTTGCAGTCGAGCGAAGATTACCTGAGTGCGCTGGTGTTCGATGCCGCGGCGCCGCGCGCACGCCACGTTCTGGTGGGCGGCCGCTGGATCATCCGCGACGGCGTACATCCTGAGGAAACACAGATCGAGGCCAATTACCGCGAGACGCTGCAGCGGCTGCGCACACAAATCCGGACGGGAAGGGATCATGAATAAAGAGAAGGAAAATATCCGCGTCATCCGTGCACCGCGCGGCAATACCCTGAGCGCGCGCTCCTGGCTGACAGAAGCGCCATTGCGCATGCTGATGAACAACCTCGACCCCGAAGTCGCCGAGCGGCCGGGCGACCTCGTGGTCTACGGCGGCATCGGCAAGGCGGCGCGCAACTGGGCTTGTTACGATGCCATCGTTGCCGCGCTCCGCAAGCTCGGCGACGATGAAACGCTGCTGATCCAGTCCGGCAAGCCCGTGGGTGTATTCCGCACGCACGCCGATGCGCCGCGCGTGCTCATCGCCAATTCGAACCTGGTGCCCCACTGGGCGACCTGGGAACATTTTAATGAGCTCGATCGGCGCGGACTGATGATGTACGGCCAGATGACGGCCGGCTCGTGGATCTACATCGGCTCGCAGGGCATCGTCCAGGGCACGTATGAAACCTTCGTGGAAATGGGGCGGAAGCATTTCAGCGGCAAGCTCGCGGGACGCTGGGTCCTGACCGCCGGGCTCGGCGGCATGGGCGGCGCGCAACCGCTCGCCGCGACCATGGCCGGCGCGTCGATGCTGGCGATCGAGTGCCGGCAGTCCAGCATCGACATGCGCCTGAACACCCGCTACCTCGATCGGCAGGCCGCCTCGCTCGATGAAGCGCTGACGATGATCGCTGCCGCCGCGACCCGCGGCGAGGCGGTGTCGATCGGCTTGTGCGGCAACGCCGCCGAGCTCCTGCCCGAGATGCTGAAGCGCGGCATCCGTCCCGACGCCGTCACCGACCAGACTTCGGCGCACGATCCCGTGCACGGCTACCTGCCGGCGGGCTGGACTGTGCCCCAGTGGGAGGCGCTACAAAAGAGCGATCCGGCGCGTGTGAGCACGGCGGCCAGCGAATCGATGGCCGTGCACGTGCGGGCGATGCTGGAATTCAAGCACATGGGGATCCCGACCTTCGACTACGGCAACAACATCCGCCAGGTTGCGCTCGGCCAGGGCGTCAAGAACGCCTTCGACATTCCTGGTTTCGTTCCCGAGTACGTGCGGCCGCTGTTCTGCCGCGGTATCGGCCCGTTCCGCTGGGTGGCGCTCTCCGGCGACCCGGCCGACATCGCGAAGACCGACGCGAAGGTGCGCGAGCTGATTCCCGCCGATCCGCACCTGCACCGCTGGCTCGACATGGCCGCGCAGCGTATCCAGTTCCAGGGACTGCCCGCACGGATATGCTGGGTGGGCCTCGGAGACCGGCACCGGCTGGGCCTCGCCTTCAACGCAATGGTGGCATCGGGCGAACTAGCCGGTCCCATCGTCATCGGCCGCGATCACCTGGACTCGGGTTCGGTCGCCAGCCCGAATCGTGAAACCGAGGCCATGCTCGATGGGTCAGACGCGGTGTCCGACTGGCCGCTGCTCAACGCACTGCTCAATACCGCGAGCGGCGCGACCTGGGTTTCGATCCACCACGGCGGCGGGGTCGGCATGGGTTACTCACAGCACGCCGGCGTGGTTATCGTCTGCGACGGCACGCCAGCCGCGGCGCGGCGCATCGAGCGGGTGCTGTGGAACGATCCGGGGACCGGCGTCATGCGCCACGCTGACGCCGGGTACGACATCGCGCTGCAGTGCGCGCGCGAACACTCTCTGAATCTGCCGATGCTCACCGGCAAGGCGGCACCATGAGCACGCCACGCGGTCGCGCACCGGAATTGCGCGCGGGTGCACTGACTCTGGCCGCGCTCCGCGCCGCGCACGGCGCGAGCGTCAGCATGCCGCTTTCCAGCGCCGATCTCGGTCGTGTACGCCGCTCGCGGGCCGTCATCGAGGGCCTGATCGCGCGTGGCGAAACCGCCTATGGCGTCAACACCGGTTTCGGCTCGCTCGCGAGTGAACGAATCTCTGCGGCCGACCTCGCGCAGCTGCAGCACAATCTCGTGCTCTCGCACGCCGCCGGCACCGGCGAGCCGCTGCCCGACGACGTCGTGCGGCTGATTCTGGTGCTGAAGATCGCCAGCCTCGCACAGGGCTATTCCGGCGTGCGGCCGCAGACACTGCGCGCGCTCCAGGCGCTGCTGCGCGAAGGCGTCTACCCAGTCATTCCAGGCCAGGGGTCGGTGGGCGCTTCCGGCGACCTCGCGCCGCTGGCGCATCTGTCGGCCGTGCTGCTGGGCGTGGGCGAGGTGCGGCACGAAGGGCGTGTGCTGAACGCACAGCGCGGATTGGCGATCGCCGGACTTCGCCCCCTGAAGCTCGCGGCCAAGGAAGGCCTCGCCTTGCTCAACGGCACGCAGGTTTCCACGGCACTTGCGCTCACGGGGCTGTTCGCCATCGAGAACGTGTTCGCTGCGGCGTTGCTCACGGGCGCCATGTCCGTCGATGCCATGAAGGGGAGCGATGCGCCCTTCGATGCACGCATCCATGCGGTGCGGCGCCAGCCCGGCCAGATCGACGTGGCCGCGCAACTGCGCTCGCTCCTGCGCGGCAGTCGCATCCGCGCCTCACATGTCGATTGCACGCGGGTACAGGACCCGTATTCGCTCCGCTGCCAACCGCAGGTCATGGGTGCCTGCCTCGATCTGCTGCGCACAGCCGGCGCCACACTGCTGCGCGAAGCGAATGCGGTCACGGACAACCCGCTGGTATTTGCGCGCGACGACCAAGTGCTGTCCGGCGGCAACTTCCACGCTGAACCCGTGGCCTTCGCAGCGGACCAGCTCGCGCTGGCGATCGCCGAGGTGGGCTCGCTCGCCGAGCGGCGCATTGCGCTGCTGGTCGACACGAAGATGAGCGGCCTGCCCGCCTACCTGGTGGCCAACAGCGGCGTGAATTCCGGATTCATGGTCGCGCAAGTCACCGCCGCGGCGCTGGCCTCGGAAAACAAGTCGCTCGCGCACCCGGCCAGCGTTGACAGCATTCCCACCTCGGCCAACCAGGAGGACCACGTGTCGATGGCCACCTATGCAGCACGGCGCCTGCTCGCAATGGCCGGCAACGCGGCCGGCATCATCGCCATCGAACTGCTGGCCGCGGCGCAAGGCCTGGATTTCCATCGCCCGCTGCGCAGTTCAGTGGCGCTCGAGGCGGTGCACCGGCTGCTGCGCCGGAGCGTGCCGGTGCTCAAGCGCGACCGGTATTTTGCGCCTGACATCGCCGCCGCGCGCGCGCTCGTCACCAACGGCGCACTGCGCGAGCACATTGCGCCGCGCCTGTTTGGGCACTGATGGCATTCAGGCCAGAGGGCCCATGAGTCAGGCTGCGCAAGGTGTCGCCACGCATGCGCTGGTGCCGGGCACCTCGCCGCTGATCATCAGCGTGCCGCACGCAGGCACGCGTCTGCCGCCCGAGCTGGCGCCGCAGCTCACGCCGCTGGCGCTCACAATTGCGGATACTGATTGGCATGTCGACCAGCTCTACGATTTTGCCCCCGCCATGGGCGCGACCATGCTCGTGGCCCGGCAGTCGCGTTACCTGATCGATCTGAATCGTCCGCCCGACGACGCCGCGCTGTACAGCGCCGCACCACAGACAGGTTTGTGCCCGACGCACAGCTTCGCCGGCGAACCGCTCTACCTCGACGGCCGGAATGCGGTGGCCGCTGTGGAAGTGGCCCGCCGCCGCCTGCACAGTTGGCAGCCGTACCACGACGCCCTGCAGATGCTGCTGCATGAAACACGTGCGCGCCATGGTTACGCCCTGCTGCTCGATGCGCATTCAATCCGTAGTGTTGTTCCCAGGCTGTTCGCCGACCGCCTGCCGGACATCAACGTCGGCACCTACGACGGGCGTTCCTGTTCCGGGCTCGTCAATGACGCCGTGCGCACGCGGCTCAGTGCCGCGCCGCGCTGGTCGCACGTGTTCGATGGGCGCTTCAAGGGCGGGCATATCACGCGCCACTATGGTCAGCCCAACCACGGCGTGCACGCGCTGCAGATCGAACTCGCACAGTGCAGCTACATGGACGAGTCCGGCGCGACCTACGACGCAAGACGCGCCGCGCCGCTCCGGGAGTTGTTGAAGTCCATCGTCGCAGCTTTGCTGGCGCTACCGCTCGGGTCCGCATGAGCGCGCCAGAACTGTCTCGTGGAGGAATCAACGCGCAATTTTCAGAAGCTGCGCGACTTCAAGATTCCATTTGAAATGCGCCTGTCCGTCAATTGGCTACGCAGGCTCCCGCCATGTCCTCAGGAGTGATCGAAGAAATCCAGGATCAGCTTCCAGGACCACGGCAGGCCGTAGTCATGGGCCATTTTCGCGCGGCAATCGAGCACCGTGGGCCATCGTGACTCCGCCGCAGGGCAGTAGGTCCGGCAGTCAGCCGGAGAGTCCGCGCGCCTGAAGGTAACTTCATTCCCGGCGGTGTCGCAGTGCGCCGCGGCGGCCCAGCTCCGGGTGATTGCGGTCGCGCCCGTGTAGTAAAAGCGATCATTGCCGTTCGACGTCGTGGTAAAAGCCGCTTCGTCCCACGCGCCGGGAGGCACGACCGGGTCGGCGAGGCCGGTGATCAGGATCACCGGCATGCGCTCCCGCTTCCCCGGCCCGCCTAGGTAAGCCCGGTGCGGCAGCCCGATCACCGGCGCAATTGCCCGGAAGGTCGGGGCGCTCAGCGGATTCTGTCCGAGTTCCCACACAAACATTCCGCCATTTGAGCCACCGGAGGCATAGACATGTGCGGTGTCGATGCAGAGTTTTGTCTCGATGTGACGTACCAGAGCCAGCGTAAAGTCGACGTCATCGTCCTGACATTGCGTCCACGAACAGCTGTTGCGTGCGCTGCCGGCCTTGCACGAGGGATAACGGTAGTCGGGTGTCATGGCAGCGTCGCAGATCGCGGACGTATCGCCAGGATTTTTTGCGTTGACATCATCGCCGTCGAGACCGGTCG
>JAYUZI010000122.1:0-6675 GCA_043751915.1 Gammaproteobacteria bacterium
GCCACGGGCCTTGAAGGCGCGCACCGCGGCTTCGCTCATATCCCAGGGATGAATTTCGCAGTAAACGCCCAGTTCGCGGACGCGACGGGCGATGAGCTGCGTGTACTGCGAGCCGAAGTCGATGATCAGGACGCGGTCGGCATGGATATCAGGAGACGCGGTAATTGGGCGCCTCCTTGGTGATCGAGACATCATGCACGTGGCTCTCGCGCACGCCGGCGGTGGTGATGCGCACGAACATCGGGCGGGTGCGCATCTGCTCGATGTCACCGCTCCCGGTGTACCCCATGGCCGCGCGCAGGCCGCCGGCCAGCTGATAGAGAATCGCCACCAGGCTCCCCTTGTATGGCACCCTGCCCTCCACGCCCTCGGGCACCAGCTTCTCGAGTTCGCTGCTGGTGTCCTGGAAGTAGCGGTCGGCCGAGCCGTGCTTCTCGCCCATGGCGCCGAGCGAGCCCATGCCGCGATACGACTTGTAGGACGCGCCCTGGTAGAGCTCGACTTCGCCCGGTGATTCTTCGGTGCCGGCGAACAGGCCGCCGATCATGACCGCGTGCGCGCCCGCAGCGATCGCCTTGGCCAGATCGCCGGAGTAGCGGATGCCACCGTCGGCGATCAGCGGCACGCCCTTGGCGGCCAGCGCCTCAGCCACGTTGGCGACCGCGCTGATCTGCGGCACGCCGACGCCCGCGACGACGCGGGTGGTACAAATCGAGCCCGGCCCGATGCCCACCTTGACGCCGTCGGCCCCGGCACTGACGAGATCGAGGGCCCCCTCGCGGGTGACAATGTTGCCGGCGACGATCTGCAGGTCGCCCCAGCGCGCCTTGAGCTTCGCCACCATCTCGAGTACGCCGCGTGAATGGCCATGCGAGGTATCGACCACGATCACATCGACGCCCGAGTCGCGGAGCGCCGCCACGCGATCGGGCGTATCGGGCGAGGTACCCACCGCCGCACCGACGCGCAAGCGCCCGGTGCTGTCCTTGCTGGCGCGTGGGAATTCCGTGGCCTTCTGGAAATCCTTGACGGTGATCATGCCGCGCAGCTCGCCGTCAACGCCGACCACGAGCACTTTCTCGATACGGTGCTTGTGCAGCAGGCGCTGCACCTCATCCTTGGGCGCGCCCTCACGCACCGTCACCAGCCGTTCCTTCGGCGTCATGACCGTCGACACCGGCGCATCAAGCTTGAGCTCGAAGCGCAGATCACGGTGGGTGACGATACCGACGACCTTGGCACCGCTGACGACGGGCACGCCCGAGATGCCGCGCGCGCGTGTCAGCTCGATGACCTGCCGTATCGTCGCGTCAGGGGACACCGTAATGGGATCGGCGATCACGCCGCTCTCGAATTTCTTGACGTGCGCCACTTCGCGCGCCTGCGCCTCGATCGGCATGTTCTTGTGGATGATGCCCATGCCGCCTTCCTGCGCCATGGTGATGGCGAGACGGGCCTCGGTGACGGTGTCCATGGCCGCAGAGATCACCGGCAGGCCGATGCGGATGCCGCGGGTCAGCTGCGTCGACAGGTCGACCTCGCGCGGCAACACGTCGGAGCGCGCCGGCACCAGCAGCACATCGTCAAAGGTGAGTGCTTCTTCGAGAATTCGCATAGCGTGGCGTCCCAAAAAGAAGCGCGCCATTGTACGCACCGGGGGCGGCGCGGTAAACCAGAACCGGCCGGGCCTGCCGGCGGTCCCCGGGAAGCGGCAGCGGGCTAGAATGGGCCATGGACGAGCCGGCGGCGCCCTCCGGGCGGGATGTCTACAGCGTGGCGCGCCTCAACCGCGAGGCGCGGATGCTGCTTGAATCGGGCCTGGGCATGATCTGGGTGCAGGCCGAGGTCTCGAATTTCTCCCGTCCCGCCTCCGGCCACTGGTATTTCTCGCTGAAGGACCGCGATGCGCAGCTGCGTTGCGCGATGTTCCGCCAGCGCAACGTGCTCGCGCGCTTGACGCCGCGCGAGGGACAGCTGGTGCTGGCGCGCGGCCGGGTCAGCCTCTACGAACCGCGCGGCGACTACCAACTGCTGGTCGAACACCTCGAAGACGCCGGCGAAGGCGCCCTGCAGCGCGCGTTCGAAGAGCTGCGCGCGCGTCTGGCCGCCGAAGGGCTGTTGGCCGTCGAACGCAAGCGACCGCTCCCGGCTGCGCCGGCGCGGGTCGGCGTGATCACCTCGCCCACCGGGGCGGCGATCCGCGACATCTTGCACGTGCTCGCGCAGCGCTTCCCGGCGGCCGCAGTGCTCATCTATCCCGTCCCAGTGCAGGGCGCAGCGGCCGCACCGGCCATCGTGGCCGCGCTCGATCTGGCGAGCGAACGCGCCGAGTGCGAGGTATTGATCCTGGCGCGCGGCGGCGGCTCGCTCGAGGACCTGTGGGCCTTCAACGATGAACGCGTGGCACGCGCCATGGCGCGTTGCGCACTGCCGATCGTGGCGGGCATCGGCCATGAGACCGACGTCACGATCGCCGACTTCGTCGCCGACGTGCGCGCGCCGACGCCGACCGCGGCCGCGCAGCTCGTGGTGCCCGACCGGCGCGTCTGGCTGCAGCGCCTGGCGCTGCTGGCGCAGCGCTTCGGCAGCGCCATGCGGCGTAAACTCGCGGACGACGCGGCCCAGCTGCGCGCGCGTCACGAGCGCCTGCAGCGCGCCCATCCGGGCGCCCGGCTGGCGCAGCACGTACAGCGGCTTGATGAGTTTGAGCTGCGCCTGCGCCGCGCGCTCGATGCGCAGCTGCGCGCGGCGCACACCTCGCTCCAGCCGCTGTCTGGCCGAATCAACGCAGCGTGGACCCGTGCGCTGACCGCCGCGAGCACACGCCTGGAACTGGCGGCGCGCGCCCTGCACACGGTGAGCCCGCTGGCAACGCTGGAGCGCGGCTTCGCGATCGTCGTGCACGCCGGGGACGGCACACTCATCCGCAGCGCTGCGGAAGTGAGCGTCGGCGCCGACATCGAGGCGCGCCTGGCGGACGGCGTGCTGAGCGCGCGCGTGACCGCAAAGCGTGGCTCCGGCGGACGCGGATCGTGAGGGGCCGCCGGCCCGGCCTGACGCTGCGCATCGTTGCCGGACTCACCGCATTGGCTCTTGCCGTGGCCGCTGCGGTCACTGCGCAGCCGCGGGGACCTGCCTTGCCTGGCCAGCGTGCGGTGCCTGGCGGAATCGTGGTGTTACCTGTAGCCGCGTTACAGGTAACGCCTGAAAATCCCGGGCCACCGCGCGCCTGGTTCGGCGCGGCACCGGTGCTGATGCTGCCGCCGGGCGTGGGCCACGAGCATGAATGGCTTGCAGTCGTCGGCATTCCCTTGTCGCAACAGCCGGGGCCGGCCGAGATTCACATTGACGGCGTGCCCGCGGGCCCGGCGACCCTGCAGTTCGTGGTGCGGGCCGCGCATTACCGCACGCAGCGGCTGCGGGTAGCGCCGGCGCAGGTGGACCTGTCGGCCGCCGACCTGGCGCGCGTCGCGGCCGAACATGAGCGCATTCATGCAGCCGTAGCGACGTTTTCAGCCACCCCGCCCTCGTCACTCCGACTGGCAGCGCCGCTCATCGGCAAGCGCTCGAGTTCCTTCGGGCTGCGACGCTTCTTCAATGGCGCGGCGCGCGACCCACACAGCGGCATGGACATCGCGGCGCCCGTGGGGCTCGCGGTGCACGCCGCAGCCGACGGCACGGTCGTCGACACGGGCGACTATTTCTTCAACGGCAATACAGTGCTGATCGACCATGGCGCGGGCCTGATCACCATGTATTGCCACCTGTCGAGAATCGACGTGCAGGCCGGCCAGCGCGTCGCGGCAGGTGAGACCATCGGTGCGGTCGGCGCAACCGGGCGCGTCACCGGTCCGCACCTGCACTTCGGAGTCGCGCTCAACCGCGCTTTCGTCGACCCGGCATTGTTGCTGCCGCGCGCGGGCGGCGCTTCCCGGCCTTGAGCCGGTCGTAGGGATTGGCTTCGCTGCGGAAGTCGATCGCCACCGGCGTCGCGTACAGATCGAAGGCCTCGCGATAGACGTTCGCGAGGTAACGACGATAGGACTCGGGCACCGACACGGTCTGGTTGCCGTGGATGATGATGCGCGGCGGGTTGCGCCCGCCCTGGTGCGCATAGCGCAGCTTGATGCGCCGGCCTTTCACGATCGGCGGCTGATGCGCCTCGATGGCTTTTTCCAGCACCTTGGTGAGTTGCGGCGTCGGCATGGCGCGCATCGCGGCGTCGTAGCCGCGCACCAGGTCGCGCGCCAGCTCGCCGACGCCGGTGCCATGGCGGGCCGAAATGAAATGATGCGGCGCGTAGGGGACAAAATCGAGCTTGAATGACAGCAGGCGGCGGATTTCGTCGCGCTGGTCGGTCGGGATCCCGTCCCACTTGTTGACGGCGATCAACAGCACGCGGCCGCGCTCGAGCGCCTGGCCGAGCACACTGGCATCCTGCTCGCCGATGCTGTCGTGCGCGTCGAGCACCATGACCACGGCGTGGGCTTCGGCGATCGCCTGCAGCGTGCGCGCCACGCTGGCGCGCTCGATCGCGTCTTCCACCTTGGAGCGGCGACGCACGCCGGCGGTATCGACCAGCAGGAAATCACGGCCATCACGCTGGAATGGCACCATGATCGAATCACGGGTGGTGCCCGGCTGGTCGCTGGCGATCACGCGTTCCTCGCCCAGCAGGCGGTTGACGAGCGTCGACTTGCCGACATTCGGCCGGCCGATGATTGCCACGCGGATCGCGCTGGTGTCATCGGCGGGGCCCTGGCCGGCCACCAACCCTTCCAGCACCGTGTCGATGAGTTCGCGGCAACCCTGGCCATGCACCGCGGCGATCGATTGCGGCGCACCCATGCCCAGCACCTGGAAATCAGCGGCCACCATGTCCGCGTCAAGTCCTTCCGACTTGTTGATCGCCAGCGTAACGGGCTTGCCCGCGCGGCGCAGCTCATCGGCAACGAAGCGGTCCTGGGCCGTGAGCCCGGCGCGCGCGTCGGCCAGGAAGATGATGCGATCGCACTCGGCGACCGCCTTCTCGGCCTGTTCGCGCATCTGCGCTTCGATGCCGCTGGGTTTGTCGACCAGACCGCCGGTATCGATGAGCACGCAGGGCACGGCGCCGATCCGTGCGTAGCCGTATTGGCGGTCGCGGGTGACGCCGGGAATGTCGGCGACGATGGCGTCGCGTGTGCGCGTCAGCGCATTGAACAGCGTGGATTTACCGACGTTGGGCCGGCCGACGATTGCCACCACGGGAAGCATGGCTGGATTTCAGTTCCCGGGCGCTCGCCACGCTTCGATCGCCCCCTTGTCCGTCTGCACCACCACCAGGTTACCGGCCACCTGCGGCGCACTGGTGATGCGCGCACCGCCCTTGGCGCGTGCCTGGAAGGAACCGTCTTCCATGCTCAGCCAGTGAATGTAGCCCTGAAAATCCGCTACCACGACGCGCTTGCCCTGCAACGCGGGCGCCGTCAGTGAGCGGCGCAGCAGGCCCTGTTGCTGCCAGCGTTCGGCGCCGCTGGCGCGATCAAGCCGGGTCATTGCGCCATCTGCCGTCGACACGTAGACGCCCAGGGCGTCGGCGGCAAGGCCGCGGTAGCTGGAAATCTCGTGCGACCAGATCTCGCGGCCGGTGTCGCGCGCCAGGCGCACGGCGCGTCCCTGGAATGCCACGGCAAAAAGGTCATCGCCGTCGAGCACGACCGGCGAATCGATGTCGATGAGGCGTTGCAGCTCGCTGCTGCCGCGTGGCTGGCCGACGGCGACGTCCCAGGCGGTGGTGCCGCTGCTGAGCGTGACGGCCATCAGACGGCCATTGTCGAATCCGGAAATCGCGAATTCACCGGCAACCACTGGCCGACTGGTGCCACGCAGCGTCAGCCGCGGCACCTGCTGGTCGGCCACCCAGCGCTGATGACCATTGGCCGCCTCAAGCCCGTAGAGCTTGCCATCGACCGTGCGCACCACGGCCAGGTCGGCGGTGACCACGGGCGCGGCCAGCAGCTCCGAGTTCAATTCGATGCGCCAGCGTTCGGCCCCATCGGCTGCGGCGAGCGCCACCACTGTGCCGCCGCTGCTGCACACCAGCACCAGCCCGTTGCCGGCACCGGGTCCGCCGGAAAGCGCCAGCTTGACATGCCGCTGCCAGATCTGCCGACCGTTGGCGAGATCGAGTGCGACCACGTCGCCGTGCGGGTTGGCGCCATAGACACGATTGCCGTCGATCGCCGGGGACAGTCCCAGGCGCAGCTTGGGCTCCGCCTTGCCGAGGTTCACGCTCCAGGCCCGCACGGGCTGGAACTGGGCGCTGAATTTCACCAGCTCGACCGGCTTATCCGTTTTCTTGCTCTTGCTGGTGGAGGAGCAGGCCACGAGCGCACTCAGCGCAAGCGCCGCGGCCGCCAGGGTCACAATGCGTCGGGTCATGGGATTCCTAGGAGCGGGTGAGTTCGTTGATCTTGAGGGCCAGCAGGTCGCCAGCGCCGGCTTCACCGCCGGCCTGCGCTGCCTGCGCCTCGCGGTAAGCCTTGAGCGCGCCCGCTCGATCGCCCTTGGCGAACAATGCGTCGCCGCGCACTTCAGCGTAACGGCCCGCAAAGGCGCCCGGCTCCACGGCCGATAGCGTGGCGAGCGCCACGTCCGCCTGATGCTGTTCGATTTGGAGCCGCGCGACACGGA